>JBBQWE010000038.1:0-23410 GCA_038210855.1 Sphingomonadales bacterium
CGAATCCGGCCCCCCAGACCTTGCGCGAAATCCGCATCGTCACTGTGCCGCCCTCGCTATGTGCGGCGAATATCGCCCGCGCCGCCCATGCTGCGCTTGACGAACAAGACGGTTTTCGCCTTTTCGACGTCGAGCACCGGCATGCCGTAGATCGGCGACGTCTTGTCGGTCTTGGCCGCCGGGTTGGTGACGTCATTGGCGCCGATGACGAAAGCGACGTCGGCCTGGGCGAACTCGCTGTTGATATCCTCGAGCTCGAACACTTCGTCATAGGGGACGTTGGCTTCCGCCAGCAGCACGTTCATGTGGCCGGGCATCCGGCCGGCGACAGGGTGGATGGCGTATTTGACGCTGACGCCTTCCTTTTTCAGCAGGTCGGTCATTTCGCGCAGTGCGTGCTGCGCCTGGCTGACCGCCATGCCATAGCCGGGCACGATGATGACGCTTTCGGCGTTCTTCATGATGAAGGCGGCGTCTTCGGCCGACCCGGCCTTGTACGCCTTGGCCGGGCCGCCACCGGCCGCGGTTGCACCGCCGCCGGCATCGCCGAAGCCGCCGGCGATGACGCTGATGAAGCTGCGGTTCATCGCCTTGCACATGATGTAGGACAGGATGGCACCCGATGACCCGACCAGCGCGCCGGTGATGATCATCGCGGTGTTGCCCAGCGTGAAGCCCATTGCAGCGGCCGCCCAGCCTGAATAGCTGTTGAGCATCGAGATGACGACCGGCATGTCGGCGCCGCCGATCGGGATGATCAGCAGGAAGCCGATGGCAAAGCTGAGCGCGGTGATCGTCCAGAACACCCAGCCGCTCTGATCGGTGACGAAATAGCCGACAAGACCGAGGATGGCAGCGATGGTGCCGAGGTTGATGACATGGCGCGCCGGCAACAGGATCGGGTTGCCGCTCATCCGCCCCGAAAGCTTGAGGAAGGCGATCACCGATCCCGAAAAGGTGATGGCGCCGATGGCGACGCCAAGGCCCATTTCGATCCGGCTTACGGGCAATATTTCGTTGGTGACGGTGTCGAGGATGCCGAATGCCGCCGGGTTCAGGAATGCCGACGCGCCGACAAGGACGGCAGCCATGCCGACCAGGCTGTGGAAGCCGGCAACCAGTTCGGGCATCGCCGTCATCTGGATGCGCTGGGCGATCAGGTAACCGATGCCGCCGCCGATGGCGATGGCGCCGATGATCAGCGGCAGCCCGGTCGGGTGCAGCACCAGCGTCGTCACCACGGCGATGGCCATGCCGATGACGCCGTTGCGGTTGCCCTTCTGGCTCGATTCCGGCGACGACAGGCCGCGCAGCGACAGGATGAACAGCACGCCTGCGATCAGATAGGCGAGAACCGCCCAATCCGGAGTTGCCAACCCATGGTCCATCGTCAATCCGCCCCTAATCCGTCATGCCGGGTCTGCCCCGGATCGCAATGTCTGTTGGCTGGCCCCGAAAAGTCCGAGGCGGCGATCACTTGGCGACGACCGCCTTTTTCTCTTTTTTCTTGTACATCGCCAGCATCCGCCGGGTCACGGCAAAGCCGCCGAAAATGTTCACGCTGGCCAGCACCACTGCGAGCAGGCCGAGCCAGCGCGAAGTCTCGTTGCCATCGGCCGCCGCCGCGATCAGCGCGCCGACGACGATCACCGAAGAGATGGCGTTGGTCACCGCCATCAGCGGCGTGTGCAGTGCCGGTGTCACCGACCAGACGACATAATAGCCGACGAACACGGCCATGACGAAGATCGAAAGGATCGAAAGAAAGTTCATGTCATCCCCCTCAGGCGGCAGCCAAGCGTTCGTGGACGATCTTGCCGCCCTGGGTCAGGGTGATGCCCTTGACGATCTCGTCATCCGCTGGAAGCGCCAGCGTCCTGGCTTCCTTGTCCCAGAAGGCGCTGACCAGGATATAGATATTGCGCGAGAACAGCGCCGAGGCATCGGCCGCCAGCCGCCCGGCGACGTTGCGGTGGCCGATGATCTTGACGCCGTGCACTTCAACGACTTCGCCGGGACGCGAGCCCTCGACATTGCCGCCGCTTTCCACCGCCAGATCGACGACCACCGATCCCGGCCGCATCGAAGCAAGCTGCGCATCGGACACCAGCCGCGGCGCCGGGCGGCCCGGGATCAGCGCGGTAGTGATCACGATGTCCTGCTTGGCGATGTGGCTGCTGACCAATGCTGCCTGCGCCGCCTTGTATTCGTCGGACATTTCGGTCGCATAGCCGCCCGAACCTTCGCCTTCGATGCCCTTCACATCGGCGACGAAAATCGCCTTGGCGCCGAGCGATTCGATCTGTTCCTTGGTCGCCGAACGCACATCGGTCGCCGACACCAGCGCACCCAGCCGCCGCGCCGTGGCGATCGCCTGCAAGCCGGCGACGCCGACACCCATGATGAACACCCGCGCCGCCGAAATCGTGCCGGCCGCGGTCATCATCATCGGAAAGGCGCGGCCATAGCTTTCGGCAGCGTCGATGACGGCCTTGTAGCCGGCAAGGTTGGATTGCGAGGACAGGATGTCCATCCCCTGCGCGCGGGTGATGCGCGGCATGAATTCCAGCCCGAGCATGGTGATCCCGGCAGCGGCATAGCCATCGATGCGAGCGCGATCGGCGAACGGCGACGCGATCGCCGCCAGCATGGCGCCGGCCTTGGCCCCGGGCAGATCGGCCACGGCGGGCGCCTGCACGGCGATGATCAGATCGGCACCGGCGATGGCTTCGGCGCGGCTGGCCACCGTCGCGCCGGCTTCGGCATAGGCGGCATCGCTGATGAACGCACCAGCGCCGGCGCCGCTCTCGATGGCGATTTCGGCACCCAAAGCAATGTATTTCTTGGCCGTTTCCGGCGTGGCCGCAACCCGATGTTCCGCCCCGGCGGTTTCCCGCAGCACCGCAATCTTCATGAATTTCCCCTTTGGCGACCGCTTAGCGCGCGAAAACCAACGCCAGCACGATCAGGATCACCGAAACGATTACGACGCCCCATTTCGTCACCACCATGAAAGCATCATAGGTCGATCGGTGATCGCTGCTGCCCGGTTGGTTCTGGTCGACCATCACTTGTCCTGCTGCGTTGTGCGTCCCCCGCACTCCGTCGCCTGATAGCAGATGAGCGCGCGCTGTGAAGTCACCTCGCAAAACGCCGTCACACCCCGGCGCCGCGCAGGCTTTGCTGCACCGCCAGCGCCTGCACCGTTTCGGCAACATCATGCACGCGCAGCAGCTGCACCCCGGCCGCGGCACCGTGCAGCGCCAGCGCGATACTGCCGCCGAGCCGGCGATCGGGCGGCGCCGGCCCGGCGATACGCTCGATCAGCGCCTTGCGGCTGGCGCCCAGCAACAGCGGCACGCCCAGCCCGTGGAACAGCGTCAGGCCGCGCAGGATCGCCAGATTGTGGTCGATCGTCTTGCCGAAACCAATACCCGGATCGGCGATCAACCGGTGCCGGGCAATCCCCGCCGCCGCCAGCGCCTCGATCCGCGCCGCCAGCCAGTCGAATACATCGAGCAGCGCATCGTCGTACCGCGGATCGGCCTGCATGTCTGCCGGCGTGCCCAGCGCGTGCATCACCACCACCGGGCAATCGCTGCCCGCCAGCAGCGCCAGCGCAGCGGCATCATGGCGCAGCCCCGACACGTCGTTGACGATCGCAGCGCCAGCGGCGAGCGCATCGGCCATCACCGCTGCCTTGCGGGTGTCGATGCTCCAGCGAACGCCGGCAAGTCCCGCCAGCAACGGCGCCAACCGCGCGCGTTCGGTGGCAAGATCGACCTCGGCCGCCCCCGGCCGCGTCGATTCCGCACCGATATCGACGATGGCAGCGCCGGCGGCCACCATGGCGCGTGCCGCTGCTGCCGCTTCGGCCCCGCCGTGGCGGCCGCCATCCGAAAAACTGTCGGGCGTCACGTTGAGCACGCCCATGACATGGGCTTGGTCCATAGCCAGCCCGGCCAGTACCGGCCGCGGCGCCATCAGCCGATCGAGCGCGCCGGCCGGGATCGCGCCGGCCGCGACCAGTGCTTCGCGGCCACCGCGCCGGCGCACGCCGACCCGGGCAAAGCGCAGGGGGCCGCCGGCCAGCGGCAGCCCCTCCCCTTCGCTGACGATCGGGCGAAAGTAGCTGGTTACCAAATCTTCACGCGCTCTGTGGGGGCCAGGTAATTGGCATCGGCAGGCTTCACGGCGAAGGCGCCGTACCAGGCGTCGATATTGCGCACGACATAGGGGCGATAATGGCCCGGCGTGTGCGGATCGGTGGTCAGCACGCGCTGCAGATAGGCATCGCGGAACTTCTGCCGCCACACCTGCGCGGCGCCGAGGAAAAAGCGCTGCTCGCCGCTGAAGCCTTCGAGCACCGGCGCCGGCTTGCCGCCCAGGCTGCGCTGCCACGCATCATGGGCGATGGTGATGCCGGCCAGATCGGCGATGTTCTCGCCCAGCGTCAGTTCGCCGTTCACCGGCACGCCGGGCAGCGGCGTGTAGGCGGCATATTGCTTGACGACGCGATCGGTCAGCGCGGTGAAGCGCTTCACATCCTCTGCCGTCCACCAGTCGGCGAGCTTGCCGTCCTTGTCGAACTTGCGGCCCTGGTCATCGAAATGGTGGCTGATTTCATGGCCGATCACCATGCCGATGCCGCCGTAATTCACTGCCGGATCGGCGGCGGGATCGAAGAACGGCGCCTGCAGGATGGCGGCCGGAAAGACGATCTCGTTCCACAACGGGTTGGCATAGGCATTCACCGTCATCGGCGTCATGCCCCATTCGCTGCGATCGATCGGCTTGCCGATCTTGTCGAGCTCACGCTGGTAATCGAACGCTGCGGCGCGGAAGCTGTTGCCCAGCGCATCGCTGCGAACGACGTCGAGCGCGCTGTAATCACGCCATTTGTCGGGATAGCCGATCTTGGGCGTGAACGCTGCCAGCTTGGCGCGCGCCGCCGTCTTGGTGGCCGGATCCATCCATTCGAGCGCCGCCAGATGGCTGTCCATCGCCACGATCAAATTCTTCACCAGCGCATCGGCCTTGGCCTTGGCTTCCGGCGGGAAATATTGCGCGACGTAAAGCTTGCCGGCGGCTTCGCCGAGCGCTTCGGACGTTGCATCGACCCCGCGCTTCCAGCGCTCCTGGTTTGCCGGCTGGCCGTTGAGGACGGTGCCGGTAAAGGCGAAACTGGCGTCGACGAACGCTTTCGGCAGCAGCGGCGCAGCGCGGCGCAGCGTGTGGAAGGCAAGATAGGCCTTCCAGCTTTCCAGCGGTTCCGACGTCATCAGCCGGGCGGCAGCGGTGATGGCGCTGGGGTTGGCGATGATCAGCCGCGGCTGCTTGTCGACGCCGGCCGCCGTCAGCAGCGCCGTCCAGTCGACGCCCGGATAAGCAGCAGCAATGGCGTCGCGATCGACCGGATTGTACAGCTTGTCGACCTGGCGCTGTTCGACCTGGCTCCAATGTGCCGTGGCGATCTTGACTTCGAGGTCATAGACCATCTGCGCCTTGGCGCCGGCGTCGGCGACCCCGGCGAGCGTCAGCATCTGCGCGATGAACGGCACATATCTGGCGCGAACCTCGGCAAAGCGCGGATTCTTGGTGTCGAGATAATAGTCGCGATCCGGCAGGCCGAGCCCGCCCTGGCCGACATAGGCCGACATGATCGACGGATCCTTCAGATCCTGCAGCACGCCGACACCGATCGGCACATCGATGCGATAGCGGCCGGCATCGCCGAACGCAGCGGCCAGCGCTGCCGGCGACGCGATTGCGGCAATGGCATCGAGGCGCGGCCGGATCGGCGCCGTGCCCCGGGCTTCGATGCCGGCTTCATCGACAAAGCTGGCATAGAAATCGCCGACCTTCTGGACATCGCTGCCGCGCGGTGCCGTGGCGGCTTCGCGCGCCGATTGTTCAACGATGCCGCGGGTGCGCGTCTGCGACAGGTCGCGCAGCGCCGTGAACATGCCGAAACTGGTACGATCGGCCGGGATTTCGATGGCGGCATTATACTTGCCATTGGCAAAGCGGACCCAGTCGGCCCCCGGTGCCACACCGCGATCCATGCCGGTGGCATCGAAACCGAAGCTGCCGAGTTCGGGCTTGCCGGCATCGGCGGCGAGCGCGGGGGTGGAGGCCGCGGCAGCGAAAGCCAGCCCGGCGCAGGCGGCAAGCAGATGATTGCGAAACATGGTCACTCCCGAATATCGTTCCTGGTTTTGACGCGTGTTACGCTTTCGATACGCTTTGTGCAAAGGCCCCGGCGTTGCCGTACCGCATGCTGCGGCGTCGTTTCAGACCCCGGTGCGGGAGCGATAATCGGCGCGCTTTTCGTCGATCGAAACCAGTACGCCGGCTTCTTCGGTGTGCCAGAAGGTCCAGCCGTTGCAGCTTGGCAGGCTCTGCGCCGCGGCACCCAGCTGGTGGATCGATCCGGTCTTGCCGTCCATCGCCAGGCTGCCATCGGCGCGGACTTCGGCGCGGTGGCGGCGGCCGGGACTCCACAGCATTGTTCCCGGCCGCACCATGCCCGATTCCACCAGGCTGCCGAAGGGCACCCGCGTTTCGGCGCGCTTGCCGCCGCTGACCGCCATCGCTCCGCCCGACAGCGGCAGCAGCCCGGCGATGCGAGCGTCGGCAACGCGGACATATTTTTCCTCGCGCTCGATCCCGCTCCAGCGTCGGCCCAGAAGTTTCGCCACCGCGCCGGTGGTGCCGGTGCCGAAGAACGGATCGACGACCAGGTCGCCGGGCCGGGTGCAGGCGAGCAGGATGCGATACAGCAGCGCTTCGGGTTTCTGGGTCGGATGGGCCTTCACGCCATCGGTCTTCAGCCGCTCGCCGCCGGTGCAGATGGGGATCAACCAGTCCGATCGCATCTGCAATTCGTCGTTCATCGCCTTCATGGCGCTATAGTTGAAGGTGTAGCGCGCGCCTTCGGTTTTCGATGCCCAGATCAGCGTTTCATGGGCATTGGTAAAGCGCGTGCCCTTGAAATTGGGCATCGGATTGGCCTTGCGCCAGACGATATCGTTCAGGATCCAGAAGCCCAGATCCTGCAACGCCGTGCCGACGCGGAAAATGTTGTGATAGCTGCCGATCGTCCAGATCGTGCCATCGGGTTTCAGGATGCGGTGCGCTTCGGCCAGCCAGGCGCGGGTGAAGGCATCATAGCTGCCGAAGCCGCTGAACTTGTCCCAATCGTCATCGACGGCAGCGACCTTGCCGCCTTCCGGGCGGTGCAGATCGTGCGCCAGTTGCAGATTGTAGGGCGGGTCGGCGAACACCATGTCGGCGCAGGCGTCGGGCAGCCCACGCATGACGGCGATACAGTCGCCGATGATGATCCGGTTGTCGTCCATTTGCTGCCCTGCCATTTGTCCACAGCAGCGATGATTCGTCTGCGATTCGCCGTCAACCGGTCTCGAATCGGTGTGGCAGCAAGGCCTTGCCGGTGGTTGCCGCTCTGTTCTCCACAACACGCTAGGGGTTGAGTCCCCCGGGTTATCCACACCCCAGCCATGGCGTGTTGCACAGAAGACTCAACCGCCGCGCGATTTTCGCGCCGCCGCAGCCGTCGCCATTTTGTCGATGCCGGCGCCCGCGCTATGGCATCGCGCCATGGCCTATACCGTCAAGGAACTGTTCCTCACCCTGCAGGGCGAAGGCGCCCAGACCGGATCGCGCGCGGTCTTCCTGCGCTTTGCCGGCTGCAACCTGTGGAGCGGCCGCGAGCAGGATCGCGCCACTGCCGTCTGCACCTTCTGCGACACCGATTTCATCGGCACCGATGGCGACGGCGGCGGCAAATTTGCGGGCCCCGACGCCCTCGCCGACGCTGCCGAAGCGTGCTGGGGGCCGCATCGCGAGTATCGTCTGGTGGTGTGCACCGGCGGCGAACCGCTGCTGCAGCTCGACGCCGCGCTGATCGACGCGCTGCACGCCCGCGGCTTCCGCATCGCCGTCGAAACCAACGGCACACAGGTGGCGCCCGCCGGCCTCGACTGGATCTGCGTCAGCCCCAAGGCCGAAGCGCCGCTGGTCCAGGCCAGCGGCGATGAATTGAAGCTGGTGTTTCCGCAGCCAAAAGCCATGCCGGATCGCTTCGCCGGCCTCGCCTTTCGCCACTTTTTCCTGCAACCGATGGACGGCCCGGCCCGCGCCGAAAACACCGCCGCCGCCATCGCCTGGTGCCTGGCCCATCCGCAATGGCGGCTGAGCCTGCAGACCCACAAGGTGACGGGGATTCCCTAGCAGCGGCCGTCAGCCGGCTGATGACCGCTTGCCCGCCGCCGGCTGAGCCGCTGGCTCGACTGGCTTACTTTCAGAGGTCGCCGGCTGACGCAACAAACTCATCATCATTTCAAACCGTGTCGGCGTCTGCGTTTCAGGCTCCGAGCGAGGCCGGTCCAAAGCCGAAAACTCTCTGTTTGCAAGTGCGTTAAGTCTCGCAATAGCCGCAGTGTCCGCTGCGTCCTGTAACTGCTGCAACCTCACCTCATCGGCGGTTGCCTTCAGAACTTGCGGCCAACGCGCCCAGACGTCGCGCGGCGCAACGTCCTGCGCTACAGGTGCGTCGGCACTTTGCCCCGCAGCGAGATCGAGCAGCAACCTCGCATTGCGCCATTCACCCGCAACGAAGATGTCGACGAAAATGGTGCCGCGGTCGCAGACCAGCCTCACCGGCAATCCGTCGACATCGGCTTCCACCAATTCCTGATTCATCGTCCCGATCTGCGTCCGCATCACCACTGGTTGCGGCAAACCGGTGCGTTCAGCGACGAATAGAGAAAACTCCCATTTGGCGATTGTCCAGGCCGAAGGGTCGTGCGCAGACGGGTTCATCGAACCATCTCCCAACGCCCGGAACGTCTGACGGGCGTGAATCCAAGAGCAATCATATAGGCCATTTCCTGTTCGAATACACTGCCCGGGCGTATCGCTGTTGGCGAAGTCGCAAGCACGATCCGGCTTCCATCGACTATGGCGGTATCGATGAAACGCCGGTTTGCCTCCCAACGTTCGGCTGGCGTCAGACGGTCGTAGATTTCAGGCGGAATGATAAAGGCGCGCGCTGCAATGCTGGCGGCCAACTCGATGTAGGCCGGAAAATGCCCGAGAACGATCATCGAGACGCCGTTCGAGCCTTTTCCCGTGCGATCCACGCCGTCATTTCGCTTTCCAGCACCGGCAGCGGCACCGATCCGAGCGCCAGCAGCGCGTCGTGGAAAGGTCGCTGATCGAATTTTCTGCCGAGTTCGCGCTCGGCCAGCGCTCGCAATGCCCGGATCTGCATCTCGCCGAGCTTGTAGGCGAGCGCCTGGCCGGGCCAGCTGATGTAGCGATCGACCTCGATTTCGATGTCGTGGCGCGCCAATGCGGTGTGGTCGGCGAGATATTCGATCGCCTGCGCCCGGCTCCAGCCCATTTCGTGGAGTCCGGTATCGATTACCAGCCGCGCCGCGCGCCAATTTTCGAAGGTTTCGCGGCCGAATTCCTCGTAGGGCGTCTCGTAGAGGCCGAGTTTGGTGCCCAGCCATTCGGAATAAAGCCCCCAGCCCTCGCCATAGCCCGAAAAATAGGCCTCGCGGCGGAACTTCGGCCGGTCCGGCGCTTCCAGTGCGACGGCGGCCTGGTGGCTGTGGCCGGGCGCGCACTCGTGGAGCGTCAGCGCGGTCAAATTGTACAGCGGCCGCGATTTGAGGTCGTAAGTGTTCATCAGGCACGCCTGCAAACCGCCGCGGCCGGAAGTGTAGATCGGTGCGATTGCATCGGGAACCGGCCGCAGGGTGAAGCGATAGCGCGGCAGAACGGTGAAAACATCCTTCAGCCGGCCGTCCATCCGCTTCATCACATAGGCCGAAAAGCCCAGAAGTTCGCGCGGAGTCCGGGCGTAGAACTGCGGATCGCTGCGCAAAAAGGCGAGGAAATCGGCAAAACTGCCCTTGAATCCGGTCGTCGCGATGGTCGCACGCATGTCGGCATCGATGCGCGCCACCTCTTTCAGGCCGATCGCGTGGATTTCCGCCGGGGTCAGCGCCGTCGTCGTATATTCGCGGACCATGTCGGCATAGAATTCACGCCCCTGCGGCAAATCCCGCGCCGCGATGGTCTTGCGCGCCGCCGGCAGGTAAGTGCCGCGAAGATAGGCCAGGACTTTGGTGTAGGACGGAACCGCTGTTCCATCGATGATTCGCGCCGCTTCGGCGGCAAGTTCGGCGCGTACCGGCGCCGGAATGCTTTCCGGCATCGCCGCAAAGGGTTCGAAGAGCGGGTTCTGCGGCCCGGTTCTGGTGAAAGGCTCGATTGTCGTGTCGCGGCCCTTCAGAGCCACCGCCGGCGGGGTGAAGCCGCGCGCCAGTCCCGCCGCCATATTGGCGAGATTCTGGTCGAAAAAGCGCGGCACATCGGCCAGCCGGGCGAGGTATCGGCGGTAATCCGCTTGCGTTTCCAGCGCTCCATATGGCTTCACCTCGCCCCAGAAGAAGGTATCGGAATTCAGTGGCGCTTCGAAAGTGCGCCATTTCGCCTGTGCCGCCTGTGCCCGCGCCTGTTCGCGCAACACCGCGATGTTGATCCGAGCTTCCGAGCCCAGCCCCGCTGCCGGAATCGCATCGATTTCGGCGACCAATTTGCGCCAATAGTCACCGCGCCGGGCCCAGGCGGCGGCAGAAACATCGGCGAAACGGTCGCCATCCTTGGTGCGCAATCCGTCCTCGACCTGGACGAATTCACGCAATCGCCACTGCCAATCGGCTTCATACAGCGTTTTCAGTCGCGCTTCTGCGCTCGGAACCGCCGGATCCTGTGCCGACACCGGCGCTGCCGACAACAGCACCGCCACCCAAATCGCTCGCATCAACCCCTCCCCCGATAGCCTGGAACACCCTGGTCGGGCAGCCACAGCGCCGCCGGCGGCGCGCCCGTCTGCCAGAACACATCGATCGGAATGCCGCCGCGCGGGTACCAATAGCCGCCGATGCGCAGCCATTGCGGTGCCATTTCGGCGACCAGGCGCTGGCCGATGCCCACCGTCACGTCCTCGTGAAAGCCGGCATGGTTGCGAAAACTGCCCAGAAACAGCTTGAGCGCCTTCGATTCGACGATTCGGTCGCCCGGAACATAGTCGATGACGATATGGGCAAAGTCCGGCTGCCCCGTCACCGGGCACAGCGAGGTGAATTCCGGGGTCACGAAGCGCACCAGATAGAGCGTTCCGGGCCGCGGATTGGCCGGGTAATCGAGCACCGCCTCGTCCGGCGACGCCGGCAGCCGCGAGGCCTGGCCGAGGTGAAGGACGTCCGGAGTGGAGTGTGGCGTATCGGTCATGCCCCTTGATGACGTTGCACGCCCCCGCTTGCAACGGGGTGACAGCCCCTGCCCCCGGGTCTATCACGCCTGGCCTGAATACATTGTCTCAGCTGTTCCGGAGTGCCGAATGACCCCCCTGGTAAGCACCGAATGGCTGGCAGGCGAACTCGGCAAGACCGACATTCGCGTCATCGATGCCAGCCTGTTCCTGCCAGCGCACAATCGCAACGGCCGCGCCGAATTCGAAGCGGCCCATATCCCCGGCGCCGTATTTTTCGACATCGAGGAAATTTCGGACCTGACCTCGCCGCTGCCGTTCATGCTGCCGCCGCCGGAAAAATTCGCCAGCCGGATGCAGGCGCTCGGCCTTGGCGATGGCAGCCGCACCATCGTGTACGACAACAGCCCGCTGAAATCGGCAGCGCGCGCCTGGTGGATGCTGACGATGTTCGGCGCCCATGAAGTCGCCATCCTCGATGGCGGCTTTGCCAAGTGGCAAGCGGAAGGCCGCGCCGTCGAAAGCGGCAAGCCGATCGTCCGCCACCGCCATTTCACCATCTGGGCCGATGATTCGATGGTGCGGGACCAGTCGCAGATGATCGAGAATTTGCGCATCAAGACGGAACAGATCGTCGATGCTCGCAGCCCGGCGCGCTTCGCCGGCAGCGAGCCCGAACCGCGCGCCGATCTTCGCGCCGGCCACATGCCCGGCGCCAGGAACCTGCCCTATGACCGCCTGTTCAACGACGACGGCACCTACCGGAGCGCGTCCGAAATCAAGGCATTGTTCGAAGACGCCGGGATCGATCTGGCGCGGCCGCTGGTCGCCACCTGTGGATCGGGCATCACCGCCGCGGTGCTGGCGTTCGGCGCCGCGCTGGCGGGTACGCCGAAAACGTCGATCTATGACGGCGCGTGGTCGGAATGGGGCCAGTCGCCGACCAATCCGGTGGTGACCGGCGTCTGAGCCGGGAGCGGCGACCTGCGGCGGCGTCGAACGACGGCGTCGGCACGCGGCTGGTCCACGCCGGGCGTGACGGCCATGACGGCATCGTCAATCCGCCGGTGTGGCGAGCATCGACCATCCTGTTCGGAACGCTCGGCGATCTCGATGCCGCGCTGCGCGCGCCCGACGCCGGGCTGTTCTACGGCCGCCGCGGCACGCCGACGCAATGGGCGCTGGAAGACGCGCTGAGCGGGCTGGAACCCGGCGCGGCGGGAACCAAGCTCTACCCGTCGGGAGTGGCGGCGATTGCCACGGCGCTGCTGTCGGTACTTTCGGCGGGCGATCACCTGCTGGTCTGCGACAGCGCCTATGACCCGACGCGAGCCTTTGCCGATGGCCTGCTCGATCGGCTCGGCATCACCGCCAGCTATTATCCGCCCGGCATCGGTTCCGGGATCGCGGCGCTGATCCGCCCCGAAACCCGCGCCATCCTGATCGAATCGCCGGGATCGCTGACCTTCGAAGTGGAGGATGTGCCGGCGATCACTGCCATCGCCCGGGCCCATGGCATCGCCACCATCGCCGACAACACCTGGGCGACGCCGCTGCGGTTCCAGCCGATCGCCCATGGCTGCGACCTGTCGGTGCAGGCACTGACCAAATATGTCGGCGGCCACAGCGATGTGATGATGGGCAGCGTAACTGCGGCGCCGTCGCACTGGGCGCGGCTCAAGACCGCGACCTACCGGCTCGGCCAGACGGTGTCGCCGGACGATGCAGCGCTGATACTGCGCGGCCTGCGCACGCTGGCGCTGCGGCTCGACCGCCATGAAGCCAGTGCACTGGCGGTGGCGCGCTGGTTGCAGGGGCACCGGCTGGTGGCACAGGTGCTGCATCCCGCCCTGCCCGGCAGCCCGGGCCACGAGCTTTTTCGCCGCGATTTTGCCGGCGCGACCGGGTTGTTCGCCTTCGTTCTGAAGGCCGGCACGCGGGCCGATACTGCTGCCTTGCTGGACGAACTTCGCCATTTCGGCATCGGTTTTTCGTGGGGCGGTTACGAATCGCTGGCAATACCGGCCGATTTCCGCGGTTGCCGTACCGCTGTCCCACCGGCGTTTCCCGGCCCGGTCATCCGGGTTTCGATCGGACTGGAGGACGCCGACGATTTGATCGCCGATCTCGCCGCCGGGCTGGATCGCTATGCAGCGCGGCTGGCGGACGACGGGTCACACTAGCGGCTGTTGCAGTCAACCGGTACCGGCCCGCCAGTCATCAATCCACGTCGTCGACGCTGACCTTGTCGCCCGTCACTCGCTGGCTGAGTGCCGCCGCCATGAACGGATCGAGTCTGCCGTCGAGCACGTCGCCGGGCGCCGTCGAGGTGACGCCGGTGCGCAGGTCCTTCACCAGCTGATAGGGCTGCAGGACATAGCTGCGGATCTGGTGGCCCCAGCCGATATCGGTCTTGCCGGCTTCGACATCGGCCGCCGCCGCCTCGCGGATGGCGAGTTCGCGTTCGTACAGCCGGGCCTTCAGCATCTTCATCGCGGTGGCGCGGTTCTTGTGCTGCGATCGTTCGTTCTGGCAGGCGACGATGACATTGGTCGGGACATGGGTGATGCGCACCGCCGAATCGGTGGTGTTGACGTGCTGGCCGCCGGCGCCCGACGCGCGATAGGTATCGATCTTCAAGTCCGATTCCTTGATGTCGATCTCAATATCGTCGTCGATCTGCGGATAGACCCAGACGCTGGCGAAGCTGGTGTGGCGCCGCGCCGCGCTGTCATAGGGGCTGATGCGAACCAGCCGGTGAACCCCGCTTTCGGTCTTGGCCCAGCCATAGGCCTGGCCGCCCTTGATCAGCATGGTGGCGTTCTTGATGCCGGCGGTTTCACCGCTGTTGTAATCGATCAGTTCGACCTTGTAGCCGCGCTGTTCGGCCCAGCGCTGGTACATGCGCTGCAGCATCTGCGCCCAATCCTGGCTTTCGGTACCGCCGGCGCCGGAATTGATTTCGATATAGGTATCGTTGTTGTCGGCCTCCCCCGACAGCAGCGCCGCGACCTTGTCACGCTCCGCCTTGTCGGCGAGCGCCTTCAGCGCGGCAACGCCGTCGTCGGCCATTTCGGCATCGCCTTCGGCTTCGGCCATCTCGATCAGCTCGACGGTCTCGGCAAGGTCACGCTCGATCGACCGGGTTGCCCCGATGGCTTCATCGAGGCGGCGGCGTTCGGTCATCACCACCTGCGCCGCCTTGGGATTGTCCCACAGCTTCGGGTCTTCGACCCGCGCGTTCAGTTCATCGAGACGGCGGAGTGCACGATCCCAGTCAAAGAAACCTCCTCAGCAGGTCGAGCGCCTGCTTGATCTGGAGGGCATGGGCTTCGGCCTCGGCGCGCATGGGTTCCGTTCGGGGGAGCGGTCGGGTGACCGGTGGATGACGCTTCTTAGGTGGCAGCAGGGGCCGCTGGCAAGCCGCCCGCGACGACACGCCGGGCCGCCGCGCCCGCGCGTCCAAAAACGATTGGCATCCGCAATGGCGGGATATGTTGTTGCGCCCTGTCGTCGCCAAGTTGCTATTTGTTGCCATTGGGAGCAATCACGACCCGGGACTGCCTTCGGGGAGTCCTCCGTTGACTGGCGGCGGCGTCCCACGGGCGCCGCCGCTTTTTCGCAGGATCGCGCTGCAGCGGCCGGCGGGGGGCCGGAACCGCCGTTCAATAGATCCCGCCCTGGTTGCGCAGGAATTCGGCATCGCTGCGCACCCGCCGGCCACTTGGGCCGAACAGCGCGGCCTCGCCCTTGCCGATGCGGCGCGGTTCGCTTTCGGGCTTGAAGGCTTCCCAGATCACGGCCGATCGGCGTTCCTCGGCGGTCGGCCAGTCGCCATAGACGCGCTTGCCGCTGCGCCGGTCGATGCGCACCATGCGCACGCCGGGCGGGATGACGAAGGGCAGTTTCGGCCGATCCTTCAGTGCCAGCTTGCCGAATTCGACCCAGATCGGCGCTGCCACCGTGCCGCCTTCGGCAGCACCCAGATTGCGCGGGTTGTCGAAGCCGAGATAGAGGCCGGCGACAAGGTCCTGGGTGCCGCCGACGAACCAGACGTCGTTGGGGCCGGTGGTGGTGCCGGTCTTGCCGGCGATCGGCCGATCGAGCGCCAGCAGCGCCGTGCCGGTGCCGCGGATGACAACGCCCTCCATCAAATGCACCGTCTGATAGGCGGTGCGGGCGTCCATCACCTGCACCGGGCGGCCGCCGGGGCGCGGCATCGGCTCGCCATTCCAGTCGGCAGCGGCGCAGCCCGGGCATGATCGGTTGTCGCGGCGCCAGATCACCTTGCCGGTGCGATCCTGCACCATCTCGATCAGCGTCGGTTCGAGCTTGCGGCCGGCGTTGAAGATCTGCGCATAGGCGTTGGTCAGCTTCATCACCGTCGTCTCGCCGGCGCCCAGGGCCACCGACAGATAGGGCGGGTAATCGCCGATGCCGAGTGCCTTGGCCTGCGCCACCACCTTGTCCATGCCGGTGTTGAAACCGATGCGCACCGTCATCAGGTTGCGCGACTGTTCGAGGCCCCAGCGCATCGTCTGCGGGCCGGCCGATCGCATGTTGCCGAAATTGCGGAAGCATTTGGTGCCGAGACTGCGCGTCTGGAACACGCAATAGGGAGCATCGACGACGATCGACGCCGGGGTGAAGCCATTGTCGAGCGAAGTTGCATAAACGATCGGCTTGAATGCCGATCCCGGCTGGCGCTGCGCCTGGGTGGCGCGATTGAAGCTTTGCGCGCGAGCATCGAAGCCGCCGACCATCGCCAGCACCTGGCCGGTGCGCGGGTTTTCGACGACCATGCCGCCCGAAACTTCCGGCACCTGGCGCAGCGACCAGCCGCCTTTCAGCGGGGCGACGGGGATGACATCGCCGGGGCGAAGCGCCTGGCCGGCGGAAATCGCCGTGCCGCGCTTGGGCAGGCTGGCGGCGGCAGCGGGCAGCGTCGCGAAGCGGCCATCGTCGAAACCGATCGTCGAATCGTTGCCCTGCTTGGCGATGACGACGGCCTTGCGCCACGTCCCGCTGCCCAGCGGCACGGCGGTCGCCGCCAGCCGCGCCGGCCAGCCTTCGCCGATATCGATGCGCGTCACCGGCCCGCGCCACGGCCGGAAGCGATCATAACGCAGGAAGCCGCCGCGCATCGCGGTTTCGGCAGCGACCTGCAATTGCGGATCGACCGAGGTTCTGATCCACAGCCCGCCGCCATAGACGCTGTTGCGGCCTTCGCTTTCGCCATAGCGGGCAAGCAAGGTGCGGCGCACATCTTCGATGAAATAATCGGAACTGCGCGCCGTGCGCGGCGCGACATTGGCGATGGCGACGAGCGATTGCGCCGCGGCCTCGGCCCGTTCCGCCTCGGTGATATAGCCGTTGGCGAGCATCTGGCGCAGCACATAATCGCGGCGAGCGACGGCGCGGGCATTCTGCGTCACCGGCGAATAGGTGCTCGGCGCCTTGGGCAGGATGGCGAGATAGGCCTGGCTTGCCAGATCGAGCCGCGCCGCGGTCTTGCCGAAATAGGCCTGCGCCGCTGCCTCCACCCCATAGGCGTTGCGGCCGAGGAAGATCTGGTTGAGGTAGAGTTCGAGGATCTGTTGCTTGGTGAAGCTCTGTTCGATGCGGCGCGCCAGGATCGCCTCGCGCAGCTTGCGGGTGTAGGTCACCTCGTTGCCGATCAACGATTTCGCCACCTGCTGGGTGATCGTCGAGGCGCCGACGGGACGCCGGCCGCTGAACCAGCCTTCGACATTGGTGACCATGGCGTTGGCGATGCCGAGCCAATCGAGCCCGCCGTGTTCGAAGAACGTCTTGTCCTCCGCCGAAATGAACGCCTGCACCAATCGCGGCGGAATCTCGTTGTAGGTCAGGTAGATGCGGCGTTCGCGGGTGAAGCTGGCGACGATGTTGCCATCGATGTCGCGCACCGTCGACGGCAATGCAGCGGAGAATTGCGCCAGTTCGGCCTCGTCGGGCAAGTCGCGCGCTGCCCATGCCCATAGCGCGCTCGCCGCCAGCAGCAGCAGCGTTGCCAGCAGCACAGGAACGACGATCCACTTACGCATCCGCCAAGCGATAGCGGCTGCCGGCGGGGTTGTCAGGCCTCATTCCCCCAGCAGATGGCGCTCCACCGCGAGAGCGATGCCGCGGGCGATGCGGCGGCGGCCCTCGTCCGAGAACAGCAGGTCGGCATCGTCGTGGTTCGACAAATAGCCGGTCTCCAGCAGCACCGAAGGCACGTCGGGCGCCTTCAGCACGGCAAAGCCGGCGAAATGGTGGAAGCGACTGCGGAACGTGACCTGGTTCGACAGTGCGTCCTGCAGCGTGTCGGCGAAGGCCACCGACACGTTGCTGGTGGCGCGGCGGCTGAGGTCGATCATGATGTCGCCGACATCGGGGGCGATCTGGCCGAGGTTGATGCCGCCGATGATGTCGGCGCGGTTTTCGCGTGCCGCCAGTCGCGCCGCGACCGCGTCCGACGCGACAGCCGACAGCGTGTAGACGCTGGCACCGCGCGCCTGGGGGTTGCCGGCGGAATCGGCGTGGACCGAGATGAACAGGTCGGCCCGCGCCTGGCGAGCGATGCTGACCCGGCCGCCCAGGGGCAGGAAACTGTCGCCCTCGCGCGTCAGCCGTACCCGCACCCGGCCGGAACGCTGCAACTCGCGCGCCGTCGCGCGGGCGATGGCCAGCGTCACGTCCTTTTCATAACGGCCATCGATGCTGATGGCGCCGACATCCTTGCCGCCATGGCCGGCATCGATGACGACGAGCGGTTGCTTGCCCGATCGCGGCCGAACAGGTGCCGGCCGCGGCGGCTCCGGGTCGGCCGGCGCCGGCGTTGCCGCGGGTGCCGGCGTTGCCGCGCGCGCCGCCGCCGGTGGCGGGCGATCGGCGAACAGATCGGCGGGAAGCGCGAAATCGTCGGTGGGCGGCATCGGGGACGTCGGCGATGTGGCTGGCGCTGCCGGTGGCAAGGCCATCGCCGGAGCGGCTACCTCGACCGGCAACGGCCGTCGCCCGCGCGCCACCTGCTTCGCAAATTCCGCCGCCGTCACCCGGCGCAGCGTGATCGCCATTCCGTCGGGCCGGCTGCGCGCTGCGTCGATCGCCAGCGGCCCCGAAAGCTCGATGACCAGCCGCGCGACGCCGGGCGCGAACATCGCGGCACGCAACCCCCGGACATTGCCGGCGCCGGCCGCGGCCAGCGGCGCTGGCAACACCGCCGGGATATCGACAACCAGCCGATCGGGACCGGCAAGCGCGAACTGGAACGCCACCGCCGGCGGGCCATCGGCAGTGATGGTGACGACGCCGGGCGCCATCGCCAGCCCGGTCAACCGCGCCGCCAGTGCCGGCAGCGGCGCGGCGACGGCGCCGACCAGCAGCAACAGGAGCAACAGGAGCATCACGCAGCGCACCGCGCCCGGATAGGGCGAAGCCGGGCCGCCGGCAACAATCGACGCCGTTCCCGGCCTCACCCGGTCGCCGGATGGGCCGGCACAATCGACGGGCCACCGAAATCGGCTGCTTCCTGGCCGGAACGGCGTCAGTCGACCCAGGTCAGCTTGGTCGCGTTGCGCTTGGCGAAATCCTCGACATTGGCGCGGACCTCATCGGATGGCGACAGCGCGCCGCCGTCTGCGCGCGCATGCAGGCCAGCGACTTCCGCCTTCGAAACCCGCATTTCCTTGATGTCCTGGCGCAGGATGATCTGGTCATAAAGATGTGCCTCGCAAAGGGCATATCTGTTGAGGCTGTCGGCAAGCGGGATGTTCATCACCGTCGCCTTCAGGATATCGCCGACGACATCGGGTTCCGATGCCGACATCAGGTGCATTTTGAACGGCACCGGCAATATGGCAGCCAGCTGGCTCTAAGTCACCGGCTTGACAACGGAATGAACATAGAAAATGTCGCCCATGTAATAAAGCGCGTTGAGTTTCATTTCATCGCGCAGGATCAGATGGCTGAACCCGAAAGTCGTGGTGCTGCCGCGCGGATGTCTGCCATAGTTCAGTCCGGCGAAAATCGGCTTGGCCTTGGGATTGAACAGGGGGTTGTTGGCGACATATTCCTCGTGGGTGACACCCTCCGGCTTGCGGACCCCGCCGGTGTCCATGAACCGCGCCGCCGCCGGCCGCGCGCCGCTGGTGCCGAACGTTGCGTTGGTGTCGGCCTGGTCCCGCATCGGGGCATTGTTACCGGGTGTCGGCACCAGTCGCATTTCGGGTCGGCTGGTCCCATCGGCCTGCGGCACGTCGCGTACCGCGCGCTCGAACATCTGGGTGTAGGTCGTATCGTTGTTCGGCTGCGCAAACCAGGTCTGCGCCATGAAGTTGATGGTCAGGTCGGACTGCTGCAAGCGCCAGGTAATGCGCTGGACCAGCTTGAGGATCTGGGCGTCGCTGTAATCGGGATAGCGTTCCTGCAGTACGTTCGAGACGGGATCGCCGAAGCCATGGTCGCGATCGATGCGCCGGACCTCGCCGCGAGCGAAATGGTGCATGACGACCTTGGCATTGACGCCCTGCAGCGGCTCAGCAAGCTTTGTCGGCGCAACACCGGGCGTCCAGGCCGCCTTGCCCGGTCCGGTTGGATAACCTTGCAACATCGACTTGCCGGCTTGTTTCACCGCGCTGCCGACCCGCTTTACCCCCGATCGGAACCAGTCTTCCGGCATCATCGTCTCCCGCCCGTCACCGATGCGGCGCCGGGTCTGGGGGCACTATTATACGTTGCCGGGCTGTAACAATGGCTTGCAAGGATCAGCTTTGCTCGATGGCATGGTTATTGAGCCGGCCGGCCTGCACTGTCAGGCGGTTGTAAGACGGCGCACTGTCGCGGACGCGTTCCGAAAGCGTGCCGGCACCGATCAGGCGAATGCTGCGGCCGTCGATGTCGTGGGTGATGTCGAAGGGATCGTGGGTATGGCCCGACAGCACGGCAATCGCACCGGCGGCGGCGAGGCGCTGGAGCGCGACACTGCCGCCGCGCGTCGTCCCGGGCGTGCGCGTGCCGACATCGACCAGCGGGTGATGGCAGGCGACGATCCGCAGATGGTCCGTCGGCACCGCGGCCAGATCGGCGAGGCTGCGCTCGATGCTGGCACGGCCGACATGGCCCAGCGACCAGTTGCTGCGCAGTTGCAGCCGCGCCGTCGTCTTCAGCGAAACGATGCCGACGCCGTGCAGCACCGCCGGCGTTTGGAACCGCTCGATCAGGCGACGCAGCCGGGCGTAGGGCCGCAACATGCGCAGCAGCGGGTTGAACACCGGCAGGTCGTGGTTGCCCGGTTCGATCCGCACCGGCGCCGCCAGCCCCGTCAGCCAGTCCCCGGCAGCAACGAATTCGCTGCGCCGCGCTGCCGCCGTCAAGTCGCCGGTGACGAGCACGAGATCGGGCCGGTGTTCGGCGACTTGGGCTCCGAACCAGGCCAGCGCCGCCTTGTCCTCCGTGCCGAAATGCACGTCGGAAACATGGAAGATCACCGTCATGCCGCCACCTCGCCCGGCGCTGCGGCGAGCGTGGTGATGAAGCGCAGCTGCGTCGCGCCGTGGCGTACCACCACCGGGCTGGGCAGCATCACCGGTTCACCGTCGAACAGCGCTCGCACCCGGCGGCGTCCCGAAAGCTCGACGGCGGCAGTGCGGCGCGTGGTGATAAGCTGCCCTGCCCGCCAATCGCCGGTCAACCAATGCCAGCCCAGCGTCAGCGCATCGCCGATGCCGGCGGCATCGATGACGGCGACATCCAGCCCCTGCGCGTCGGGCGTCACCAGCACGGCGCGGTGGCCGCCAGCGACTCCGGCAACGCGCACCGACCCGCCGAAACTACGTGCCCAGGCCAGCCGCGCAGCGCGCAGCGCGCGCCAGAAACGGCCGTTGCGGATGCCTTCGCGGGCATGGACCCAGGCGGCGGCCGGACCCAGGATCACCCCGCACAGCGCGACATGGCCTTCGGCTTCCGCCAGCGGCAGATGCACCAGCCGCGCCTGCGGCAGCGCTGCGATGATGCTTGCGTGGTCGAGGCTGTCGTGCAGCATTTTCGGCAGCAGGTTCATGGTACCGCCGGGCAGCGCCAGGCACTGGCCGCCCCAATCGGCGGCCGCCGCGCACGCGGCATTGATCGTGCCGTCACCACCGATGATGACCAGCGTGTCGATGCCGGCATCGCAAAGCTGGCTGGGCGATGGCAGCGGCTGATCCGGGAACCGCGTGCGTTCGGCGATCGTCACGTCGCTACCGGCAAAATGACCGGGCAGGCCGTCGACGGCTTGCCGCGAGGTCGATCCCGATCCGGGGTTGGCGACCAGCCACAGCCGGTGCAACGGCCGCACCGCGTCGTCCGTCAAGATCGGGCCTCCCGCGCTGGCTTCACGCCATCGGCACGGGCCCGGCCGGCGCCGGTGCCGCCGCGACCGAAGCGCTGGCGCCGGTCGTGGCCGGGTGCGGTCGCCCTTGCCACTGCCGCCGGCGGCACATGGCTGCCCACGCTCATTTCGGCTTGTTCAGCGCTTCGGGCTTGTGGATCGCCTCGCCGCCTTTGTCGGACTTCACCTTGTATTGCGGCGCATCGGGGCTGGCCTTCGCGACATGGCCCTTGACCCTCGCGGTTCCCGTCAGCTTTTCGACAACAGTGCCTTTTGAATGGCCGCCGGCCGAATCCCATTCGACCTTGTCGCCCTTTTTCAGCTGTTTGTCGGCCATCATCGCTGTCCTGCTCGCCACCGGAGCCTGTCTCGCGGTCCACGGCAGCGCAACGCCCGGCCGCCGCCCCTTGTTCCGGCCCGCGCGGCGGCGCGGCGGCGCGGCGCGCGCTCCTGCCGGAAACCTCAGCGACGCGCCGGCAGTTCGGGGCGGGAAAGATCATAGGCCGTCATGCCATCGGCGAGCGGCAGCGCCAGCCATTCGGCGCCGGCGATGTTGCGCAGCACATCGTCGCGGCCGAGCTGCCAGTGATCGAGCATCGTCGCCCGGCTGAACTCATAGCCCTTCGATGCCCCCTGCCAGGCGCGGTCGCGGTAGATCAGCTGCGCCACCGCCACCCGGCTTTCGTGCGCCGCCCGGGCGAGCAGGCGGACATCCTCGCTGTCGCGCAATTCCGGCGGCAGCTTGTCGATCAGCCGGCGCAATGCGGCGCGCGCGCGGGCAAGGCGCAGGCTGGCATCGGTGTTGAAGCGCGTGCGGCTGGAATAGCGGATATCCTGGGCGCGTTCCTCGGCATCGACGATCGATCCCGGCAGCGGCCCGCGCGCCGGGAACAGATCGACCTGGAACACCAGCAGGTCGCGCTGGCCATCGCTGTCGAGAACATGCTCCAGCGGCGTGTTCGAAACCAGCCCGCCGTCCCACCACCAGCAGCCGTCGATTTCCACCGGCGGAAACCCCGGCGGCAGCGCGCCCGAAGCCATGACATGTTCGGGACCGAGCCGTTCGCGAGCACTGTCGAAATAGCGGAAATTGCCGGTCATCACGTTGACGGCGCCCACCGAAAGCCGCACCGGGCCGTGGTTGATCAGGTCCCAATCGATCAGCCGTTCCAGCGTTTCGCGCAGCGGCCGCGTGTCGTACCAGGCGATCGGACCCTGCAACCACGGCACCACCGGCGGCCACATCGGCCGGAAGAAGCCCGGCGCGCCGCCGACCATCGCCCAGGCTGCCGCCATTTGCGAGGCACCGCCACGCAACGTGTCGTTGCCGACCAGAGGCGCCAGCGTGAACGCCGACGTGACCAGATCCCAGAATTCGTGCAGTCGCTCGACGCGCCGTTCGGGCGGATTGCCGGCGATCAGCGCCGCATTGATCGCGCCGATCGAAATGCCGGCGATCCATTCGGGGCACAGGTTGCTGTCGCTCAACGCCTCGAAGACGCCGGCCTGATAGCTGCCGAGCGCGCCGCCGCCCTGCAGAACCAGCACGCGGGTGGCGTCGATTGCGGTAGCGGCGCGCCGCACCGGTTGACGAACGGGCCTCAACGCACCGCCATCAGTTCGACGTCGAACACCAGCGTCGCGCCGGGCGGGATATCGGCACCGGCACCGCGGTCGCCATAGCCGGCCTGGGCAGGGATGATGAGCGTTCGCTTGCCGCCGACCTTCAT
>JBBQWE010000039.1:0-22617 GCA_038210855.1 Sphingomonadales bacterium
CATCGACGCCGGTCACCAGCGTCCGCCCGATGACGAACAGCAGGAAAGATATGGCGACAAGCGCGGCGCCGAGCCCCACATAGGTCCAGATCTTCAGCGGCGCGGTCGAGAAGGAAACAATGCCCTCCAGCGCCAGGTTGAACAGCTTGCGACCGTTGAACTTGCTGGTCCCCGCGCTGCGCACCGGGCGGACATAATCGATGCTGGTGGTGCGAAAGCCGACATGGGCGAAAATGCCCTTCATGAAGCGCATGCGTTCGGGATAGGCGCGCAGTGCCGCCACGACGCTGGCATCCATCAGGCGATAATCGCCGACATCGGCGGGGATCGGCGTTTCGGAAAGACGGTCGATCAGGCGGTAGAAGGCGCGCGCCGTGGCGCGTTTAATTGCCGTGTCCGACGATCGGTCGGCCCGCCGCGCCAGCACGACATCGAAGCCGGCGCGCCATTGTTCGACCATCGCTCCGATCAGTTCGGGCGGGTCCTGCAGATCGACATCCATCGGAATGACGGCGCGGCCGCCGGCATGGTCGAGCCCGGCCGAAAGCGCGACTTCCTTGCCGTAATTGCGGCTGAGGTCGATGGCGCGCAGCCGCGGTTCGGCGGCAGCGGCGGCGCGCAGCACCTTCATCGTGTCGTCGCGGCTGCCGTCGTTGACGAAAACGATCTCCCAATCGGGGTCGACGGCATCGAGGATCGGCGCGATCGCGGCGACGAACAGGTCGATCGTCGCCTGTTCGTTGAACACCGGCACGACGATGCTGAGCAGCGGCGCCGGCAGCGGCGCCGGGGGGATGCTGAGCAGCGGCGCCGGCAGCGGCGCCGAGGGGATGCTGAGCAGCGGCGCGGTCATTCGGGCCGGCTCGCTGCAAAAACGAAGCGCTGCATGCCGATGAAGCTGAGCAGCACCACCGGCACCAGCGCGACGAAGCTGGCGATGCGAACGCCGAAATACCCGGCGCCCGCGCTGGTCAGGCCCGAATAGATGCTGCCGACGACGATGCTGACCGCAACGAAGCGCAGCAGCTGTGGCCCCACCGGCACGCCCGCGCGGTCGCCGCCACCGCGATTGCCTCCAAAGGTCCAGTAGCGATTGAGCAGATAGCTCTGCACGATCGACACGGCATAGCCGATGCCGCTGGCCAGCCACACCGCCATTGCGAACCGGTCGGTCAGCGTCCACAAGATCGCCAGGCACATCGCCGTGTTGGCGACACCGACGATTCCGAAACGCAGGAATTTTCCGATCATGCCGGCTCCCGAAACACTGCCCGAAACACTGCCCGAAACACAGGACGCGGCGGCCGACATTTTCAGGGGCGAGCGGTGAAGCCGGCCGCCCGCTCGATGGCGAGGCCGGCATCGAGCACGCCGGCTTCGTCGAGGGGGCGGCCGATGATCTGCAGCCCGAGCGGCAGGCCGGTCGCCGACAGCCCCGCCGGCACCGACATCGCCGGCAGGCCGGCGAGCGACGACGGCACGGTGAAGACGTCGTTCAGATACATCGCCAGCGGATCGACCTTGTCACCGAAGGCAAAGGCCGCGCTCGGCGCTGTCGGAGTCAGCAGCAGGTCGCACTGGCCCCACGCGTTTTCGAAATCACGAGCGATCAGCGTGCGGACGCGCTGCGCCTGGGTATAATAGGCGTCGTAAAAGCCTGCCGACAGCACATAGGTGCCGATCATGATGCGGCGGCGGACTTCGGCGCCGAAACCGGCAGCGCGGGTGGCGGCATACATGTCGGCAAGGTTGCCGCCGGGCGGCGTGACCCGCTGGCCGTAGCGGACGCCGTCGTAGCGAGCCAGGTTCGACGAGGCTTCGGCCGGGGCGATGATGTAATAGGTCGGCAGCGCATATTGCGTGTGCGGCAGCGACACGTCGACGATTTCGGCGCCGGCGTCGCGCGCCCAGGCAAGGCCCCGATCCCACAGCGCCGCGATCACCGGGTCCATGCCATCGAGCCGATATTCCCTCGGCACGCCGATCCGCTTGCCACGCAAGTCGCCGGTCAGCCCGGCGGCGAAATCGGGAACCGGCAGGTCGAGCGAAGTCGAATCCTTCGGGTCATGCCCGCACATCGACGTCAGCAGGATGGCGCAATCCTCGACATTGCGCGCCATCGGCCCGGCCTGGTCGAGCGAGGAGGCAAAGGCGACGACGCCCCAGCGCGAGCAGCGGCCATAGGTCGGCTTGATGCCGGCGATGCCGGTGAAGGCGGCCGGCTGGCGGATCGAACCGCCGGTATCGGTGCCGGTGGCGCCGGCGACGAGCCGCGCTGCCACCGCCGCCGACGATCCGCCCGACGATCCGCCGGGCACCAGTTCGGCATTCGATCCGCGCGCCCGCCACGGCGAAATCACCCGGCCATAGGCGCTGGTCTCGTTCGACGATCCCATGGCGAATTCGTCCATGTTGAGCTTGCCGAGCATTACCGCGCCATCGGCAAGCAGCTTGCCCGACACCGTCGATTCATAGGGCGGGATGAAACCCTGAAGGATCTTCGATCCCGCCGTCGTCTGCACGCCCGCCGTGCAGAACAGGTCCTTGATGCCGAGCGGAATGCCGGCGAGCGGCCCGGCGGTGCCGGTGGCCAGCGCTGCATCGGCGGCGGCGGCGGCCGCCGTGGCGATTTCCGGCGTCTCGACGATGAAGGCGTTCAGATGGCGGTTGGCCTCGATCGCGGCGATATGCGCCGCGGTCAGTTCGGCAGCGGAGAATTCGCGCGTCCGCAGCCCGCGCTGCATCGCGGCGAGCGTCAGATCGGTCAGGCCGCTGTCGGGGCGGTTATCGGGGCGGGTATCGGGGCGGTTATCGGGGCGGGCGCTCATTCGATCACCTTGGGCACGGCGAAAAACCCGCTCGTCGCGTCGGGGGCATTGGCCAGCACGGCGTCGGCGATGCCGCCATCGCTGACGACATCGTCGCGCCACGCCAGATGCGTCGGGATTACCGCCGTCATCGGCGGCACGCCGGCGGTATCGACTTCGCCCAATTGCTCGATCCAGCCGAGAATGGCGGACAGTTCGGCAGCAAGCGGCGCCAGCGCAGCCTCGGGCGTATCGAGACGAGCAAGCCGCGCAATCCGCGCGACGGTTTCGGGGGTAACGGACATGCCCGGCGGCTAGCACGCGCGCCGCAGCGAAGGAAGGGCCGGCTGTGGCGGCGGCGGCGGCTTCGGCGGCGGCGGTGGTGGCGGCGGCGGTGGCGGCGGCGGCGGCGGCGGCGGCGGCGGCGAATGCCTGTCGTGCCGGGCACCCCTGAAGGGAACGGGAAAAAAGCGAGCCTCCGGCGCCCCTCGACTTCGCTCAGGATGACGGCCCGAGGCCCCGGCCCCGCGATCATCGGCTGCCGGCTCGGAAGACAATACTGTAAACATTGGATAAAATAATAGGGGGTCTGGGGCCTCAGGCCCCAGCCGGCCGAAGGCACATTTTCTGCAACCCGAAAGACCCCTGAAGACCGGCAAACCGACCTTCGGCGCCAAGCCCGCCCGCTGCGCCCTCTGTCCTACACCCGACGCTTTGGCGTAGGGTCGGCCTGCGCCATGCCGGGCCGATCCCGTTGCCGGCGGAAAGTGAGCGGCAAGGGCAGCGCTGGAAATCTCGAAATTCGTAAAATATGTAAAATAGAAGCCGGCCATGGCTGCCGAATGGAGACCGAAGCGATGCGCCTGATGCCGACCCTGTCGATTGCCCTGCTGCTCGCTGCCGGAGGCGCTGCGGCCCAGCCGCGGGCGGCGCCGACACCAACGCCAACGCCGACACCGACGCCGAAGGCAGCGGCCTGGCCGGTGCGCGAGGGCGATTTTGTCATCCGCGATTTCCGCTTCGGCAGCGGCGAGACACTTCCCGAGCTGCGCCAGCATTATCGCACGCTGGGCACGCCGCACCTCGGTGCCGACGGCATGGTCGACAATGCCATCATGGTGCTCCACGGCACCGGCGGCACCGGCGCGCAGTTCAGCGGCCGGCCGCAGTTCACCGACCTGCTGTTCGGTCCCGGCCAGCCGCTCGACATCGCGCGCTTCTTCATCATCCTGCCCGATGCCATCGGCCATGGCGGCTCGACAAAGCCCAGCGACGGCCTGCGCATGAAGTTCCCGGCCTATGATTACCAGGACATGGTCAACGCCCAGCAGCGGCTGCTGCGCGAACATTTCAAGGTGCGCACGCTGCGCCTGCTGATGGGTACCTCGATGGGCTGCATGATGGATTTCGTCCATGCCGCCACCGATCCGGGAATCGCCCGGGCGATGTTCCCGACCGCTTGCCTGACCGTCGAACTCGCCGGCCGCAACCGGATGTGGCGCAAGGTGACCATCGATGCGATCAAGGCCGATCCGCTGTGGCAGGGCGGCGATTACACGGCGCCACCGGTTGCCGGGCTGCGCACTGCAGCGGCGCTCAGCCTGATCGCCGGGTCGGCGCCAGTGCGGATGCAGGCCGATTATCCGACGCGCGCGGCCGCCGAAGCCGCGCTCGCCGGCCAGATCGAAGCCGGCATCAAGGGCGCCGACGCCAATGACACGATCTACCGCCTCGACGCCTCGCGGAACTACAATCCGTCGCCGCTGCTTGGCAGCATCACCATGCCGGTGACCTGGGTGAACAGCGCCGATGATTTCATCAACCCGCCCAACCTCGGCATTGCAGAAGCGGAGGTGAAGAAGCTCCCCGCCGGCCGGTTCGTGCTGATTCCCGAAACCGCCGAAGGCCGCGGCCATGCCACCCACAGCTGGGCGAAATTCTGGCTCGACGAGCTGAAGGACCTGTTGCGCCGCTCGGAATGAAGCGGGCCGGCATCGCGCCTTGCGATGCCCCGGGCGCTGGTTCATCCTCGCACGCTCACCATCGATGCAGAAACGATGCCCTGGCTTTTCACCTTGTTCCTTGCCGCCCATGTCGGCGCCGGCATCGCGGCATTGACCAGTTTCTGGGGCGCGATCCTGACTCGCAAGGGCGGTTCCGCGCACCGCGCCTGGGGGCGGGTGTTCGCCGGCGGCATCTATGCGGCGGCGGGAATGGCGCTTGGCATGGGTGGGCTGTCGCTGGTCTGGCCGCTGGCGATGCACCCGCAATTGACCGATGACGACCTTTATCGCGGGCTTTTCGGCTGGATGATGGTCTATCTGGCGCTGCTGACGATCAGCATGACGCGATACGGCGTGATGATGATCGCCAACAAGCGCGATCACGCCGCCAATCGCCACTGGTCGATGGTGGCATTGCAGCTGCTGGTGCTGGTTTTCGCCGGCATCTGCGCTTTCGAAGGCGTGCGGCTGGGGCAGGTGCTGATGATCCTGGTGGCGCTGCTCGGCTTCGGCACGACTTTGACGTACCTGCGTTATCTTTTCCGCGCCGATCCGGCGCCGCGCGCCTGGCTGCCGGAACATCTGAAAGCGATGGTGGCGACCGGAATCAGTGCCTACACGGCGTTTCTGTCGGTGGGATTGATCGAAATGTTCCCGGCCCAGGCGTTCAACCCGGTGATCTGGGCCGTGCCGGGCACCATCGGCATGATGCTGATCATCCATTTCCTGCGCAATCTGCCCGGCCGGGCGCGCGATTTCGGGACGAAAAATGGCCTCCGGCGGCTGAAGACCGAGCCGTAGTCCCGGTTCACGTCCCCAGAACAATATCCAACCCGGCAAAAACATCGCCGATCTTGCCCAGAAACGGCCGCTCCGCTTCGACGATGGCGCGAAAGGCGTCGCGCTTGTAGCCATCGAGCACGGCCGGTGCCGGGCGGGCGTCGTGGGGCAGGGCCGAGCAGACGATGTCGATCAGGCGTTCGGCGGCGTGGAGGCGACCCCAGAGATAGTCGTGTTCGCGGTAGGCGCGGCTGAAAAACGCACCGAAGGCGCTGAACTGCGCGCCTTTCAGCGCGGCGCCGCCGGCAGCGCGCAGCGAAGGCGCGTCGTCGGGGCTCATCCGGTCGACCTTGATTTCGTCGAATTCGTCGACGCCGTCGCCTTGCAGCATCGGCAGCATGGCGATGTCGTAGAAGGGAAAGCCGAGATAGGCCGACAGCAGTTCGCGCCGCAGCGGCCGCGGCATCGCCATCGAGAACAGCGCGACGATGGCGGCATCGGCTTCGCCGTCGAGGGCTTTCAGGTCGAGCGCATCGCCGAGAGCGGCCATCGCGGCGGCGGGCTGATGCACCGTTTCGGCCGCCGCGGCGCGGGCATCCTCGCCGAACCAGCCAGGCTGGCGGCGGGCGAGGTGGTGCGCGACGGTGGCGTAAAGCCCGGCTTTCATCGCTTCGAGCGCGACTTTGCTGTCACCGGCGCCGCCCGATTCGATGACGGCATTGACTCGGCGGATGAGGAACCGCAGCCGGCGGATGCGGAATTCGAGGTCGAAACTGCGCAGGAAGGCGACGTAATCCGACGCCGCGCCGCCGCGAGCCAGCGCTTCGGCAGCCGATACGAAACCGCGCTGGCGCACTTCGGCCCAGATCGCGGTGCGGACCGCTTCGAGGTTGCCGCCGCCCAGGCTCGCCAGCCGTTCCGAAACCGCTTCGACGATCTGCGCGACCTTCAACTGGCCATAGGCGGCATAGGCGAAGCCGGCGCGCGCCGCGGCTTCGCTCTGCAGCCGCGACCGCCAGCTGGCGAGGCGAGCGGTGGTCAACCGGAACAGGAAGATCCGCATGCCCAGCGCGCTTTCGATGGCGGCATCGACGGCGGCGGTCATCCCCTCCACGACATGGCGAAGCTGGCGAACCCGCGCCGATCGTGCCTCGATGGCGGCAAGGCTGTCGTTGATCGGCTGCTGGCGCGGGATGTCGGCAAGGCTACGCAGCACGGTGGCGAAAAAGCCCGGCAGCGCCATGCTGTCGGCGGGCAGATCGGCGTGCATCCCGGGCCGGGGATCGATGTAGACGAAGCGGCGATCGACTTCGCGGTGCGACGGGCGGCGGGACAATGCCTCGATCGCCGGGCCGAACGGCCGGTTGTTGAGCACGGCGCCGTCGATCAGCGTTGCGGCTTCGGGGTTGCTGCGGCCGGGAAACAGCCGGGCAAGAAACGCTGCGCGGCCCGGCCAGCGCCGGCCGCGGATTTGCAGCACGGTGTCGATATCGCCGACCCGCGCCGGCGGGAAGGCGCCGGGAAAGGACGCGGTGGCGCGCGCCGCAAAAGCCAGTTCGGCGATATCGCCGAGGTGGCGGGCGCCCTGCGCATCGGCACCGGGGTCGTTGAAAGCGATGACGAGGCGGTGTTCGGCCTCGGTGATTTCGGCCGGGCTGTGCAGGCGCAGGCGCTGGGCAGCGCCATGGTAATCGGTGACGGTGACGAACAGGTCGAGCGGTTGCACCGCCGGCAACAGCGGCGGCGTGCGTTCGCCGGCCGCCATGGCATCGAGGGCATCGTAAAGCATGGCGGCAAAGCGCACCCCCGAAAACGGCGGCCGGAACCAGCGCGATCGGATCAACCGGCCAAGCTTGATGCTGACTTCGGCGCGCGCTTCCAGCTCGCCGCGAGCCGCTCCGTCGCCTTTGCTGGCCGCTGCGCCGTCCTGATCGGCGATCCGCGGCATCACCAGCCCGCGCGCCTTTGCCCACCAGACCAGCGGCACCGCCCACAATTTGGAAAAGCGAGTCGCGGCGCCATCGGGATCGAGCAGCCGGTCGCTGTCGGCGCCATCGAGCCACAGGTCGCGCAGCGGTTCCATGTCATGGCCGCGGGCGATGGCCTGCGCCAGCAGGATGCCGTTGATGCCGCCCGCCGATGCGCCGGCGACGATATCGACCATCACCGACAGGTCGAGCCGCGGCGCCAGCAGATCGAGCAGCGCGCCATAGACGATTTCGGTATCGCGCGCCGCCGGCATCGGCCGTGCCTTCGATACGACGGCACCGCCGGTCTTGGCGCGCATCGAGGCGCGAGCCAGCTTCCAGACTTCCTTGGTGATGCCGTGCATATAGACGGCAAGGCTAACTCCGCCGTAGCAGACGAGAGCGAGCCGAAGTTCCTTTTCCCGCATTGCCACAGTCTAGGGCCGGAAACGCCCCCGGCAATGGCACGCGCCGTGGCGGTATCGGCAATCTTGCGCCGATTGCGGCACCGGCCTAACGTTCCCTATCCGTTCACGCTATCGAAGGCTCCCATGGCACGTGCCGCCACTCGCTATGTCTGCCAGGCCTGTGGCGGGGTGTCGTCGCGGTGGCAGGGGCAGTGCGGCGATTGTTCGGAATGGAACACCATCCAGGCCGAAGCGGCGCCGGCGGCGACGCCCTTTGCCGCCAGGCATTCGCTTGGCACCGGCGGCCGGCGTTTCGCGATGGCCAGCCTTGCCGATGATGTCGTGCTGCCGCAGCGGCTGTCGACGGCGATCGGCGAGCTCGATCCCGGCATCGGCAAATCGACGCTGCTGCTGCAGGCCGCCGGCCGCATGGCGCGCGACGGCCATAGCGTCGCCTATGTGTCCGGCGAGGAAGCCGCCGACCAGGTGCGGCTGCGCGCCCGGCGGCTGGGGCTGGCGCGTGCCGATGTTGCGCTGGCCAGCGAAACCAGCGTCCGCGATATCCTGACGACGCTTGCTGCCGCGCCGGCGCCGGCGCTGCTGGTGATCGATTCGATCCAGACGATGCATTCGGACACGCTGGAGGGAGCACCGGGGACGGTTTCGCAAGTGCGGGCCAGCGCGCAGGAACTGATCCGTTATGCCAAGGCATCGGGCACCGCGCTGATCCTGGTCGGCCATGTCACCAAGGACGGGCAGCTCGCCGGGCCGCGCGTGCTCGAACACATGGTCGATGCCGTGCTTTATTTCGAAGGCGAGCGCAGCCACCAGTATCGCATCCTGCGCGCCGTCAAGAATCGCTTCGGCGCCACCGACGAGATCGGCGTGTTCGCCATGGCCGCCGAAGGGCTGGAGGAAGTCGCCAACCCGTCGTCGCTGTTTCTCACCGATCGCGGCCAGGGTGGCGGCGGCGTGTCCGGCGCCGTGGTGTTCCCGGCGCTGGAGGGTACCCGGCCGGTGCTCTGCGAAATCCAGGCGCTGACGGTGCGGGTGCCATCGGGCGCCACCCCGCGCCGTGCCGTCGTCGGCTGGGATCAGGGCCGGCTGTCGATGCTGCTGGCGGTGCTGGAGGCGCGCTGCGGCATGGGGTTCGGCGGCCATGAAGTCTATCTGAACGTCGCCGGTGGGCTGAAAGTCCAGGACCCGGCCGCCGATCTGGCCGTGGCGGCAGCGCTGGTTTCGGCGATGACCGATCGTCCCGTCGCCGGCGATGCCGTTGTCTTCGGCGAAGTCGCACTGTCGGGCGAAATCCGCAGCGCCGGCCTTGCGCCGCTGCGCCTCAAGGAAGCCGAAAAGCTCGGCTTTCGCAGCGCGCTGACGCCGCCGGCGACCAAGGGCGTCGGCGCCCTGCGCGCGCGCGGCTTCGCGACGCTGGCGGGGCTGGTGGACCATCTGGCCGGGCCGGGCCGCGACGGCTGCTGCCGAAGCACGCGCCCGGGCTGACAACAATGGAGCCTCCGGCGGCCGGGGCCGTAGGCGGCGGACCCCATGCTGCTTCATTCCGTCATCACAAACAGTGCCGGTAAAGCGGCAACCAGCAAGACGGGGTCTGGGGCCTACGGCCCCAGCCGCCGGAGGCCCATCTGTCTTGCGTCAGGCCGGCCGCGGTCGCCGGCGGCGCAAGGTGCTGCCGGTCAGGGCGAAGCCGGTGATCAGCAGGGCCCAGGCCTGCGGTTCGGGGATGCCGGCGGTGCCGCCGTAGTAGATGTCGTCGAGAGCGAAGGCCTCCGCCGAGCGGAACTCGACCTTGACGACATAGGCCGGCAGGACCCCGGTGAAGCTGCCGAATTCGAAATTGAAATTGGGTGATGCGAGCGTCGATCCGCCGGTAGACTGGCCGGGGCCGAACAAGACAAAATCGGCGATGTCGTAATCCCAGGCATAGGCCGTCGCGGTGATCGCGGCGCTGCCGGTGACATAGGCGCCGACGCCTTCCCACGAACAGCAATAGGGGTCGGTCAGCACGAAATCGATGGCGGTGCCGACATAGACCTTGGCTCCCGATCGCGGCGGGAAGGCAGCGGACGTATCGACGCCCGGCGTGCGGACGCTGCCGCCGACCAGGGTTTCGGTATTGTTGGCGCCGGTCAGCGGCCCCAGGTTCACGAACGACGTGCCGTTGGCGAGGTTTTCGAAACCGAAGCTGTAGATTGTCGCGGCGAACGCCGGCGTCGCCATTGCCAGCGCGGCAGCGGCGGTGAATGCGAAATGTCCCTGCATCGTTGCACCCTTGCGATAGGCACCCCGGCGGCGCCCCGGTGGACGCACCATAGCGGATTCGACCTGCGACGTCTCGCCCTAATCCTGTCGCCGAAAGCGGGCACTGGTCCGGCGCGCTTCGGGCCGCAGTGCCGTGCCCTTGGGGTCGTTGCCGTGGCGCGCTATGGCAGCGCATGACCGAATTGCGATTTCTCACTCATCGCGGTGCCGATCTGGCGTACCGTCACCGGTCCGGCGCCGGCCCGGTCATCGTGTTTCTGCCCGGTTATATGTCGGACATGACCGGCGGCAAGGCGACGGCAGTCGCGGCGTGGGCGGCGGCGCGCGGCCGCGCGTGTCTGCGGCTCGATTATTCGGGGTGCGGTGCTTCGGGGGGCGATTTCCTGGCGGGCAGCATCGGGCGCTGGGTCGATGATGCCGGCGCGATCATCGAACATGTCGCGCCCGGGGCTCGGGTCGTGCTGGTCGGATCGTCGATGGGCGGCTGGGTGGCGCTGCGGCTGGGGGCGGCATTCGGGCCCCGGCTGGCCGGGCTGGTCGGCATCGCCGCGGCGCCGGATTTTACCGATTGGGGCCTCGATACCGGTGAGGCGGATCGTGCGCTGCTGGCCGGCCAGGGCTGGTTCACCCGGCCGAGCGGCTTCGACCCTGCCGGCTATCGCTATTCGCGCGCCCTGATCGACGATGCGCCGGCGCAGCGGGTGCTGGACGGGCCGATCGCCATCGCGGCGCCGGTGCGGCTGCTGCATGGCCAGCGCGACGATGCCGTGCCATGGGCGCTGGCGCTCGATATCGCCGCGCGGCTGCGTTCCGACGATGTTCAGGTGACGCTGATCAAGGATGGTGATCACCGCCTGTCGCGCGATGCCGATCTGGCGCTGTTGCTGACGACGATCAAAACCCTGCCGGAGGCGTCATGATCGCCGTTCTTGCCCTGTTGCTTGCCGGCACCGACCTTTCGGTCAGCGACGCCAGCCGCTATCGCGCCTGCCTTGCCATTGCCGAAACCGATCCGGATCGCGCCGTTGCCATGGCGCAGGGCTGGCGGATCGAAGGCGGCGGCGTGCCGGCGCGGCACTGCCTCGGCCGCGCCCAGGCGGCCCGCGGCGACAGCGCCGGCGCCATCGCGACGCTGGAGATCGCAGCGCGCGAGGCCCGGGAAGCCGGCAGCGGCCTTGCCATGCTGCTATGGCAACAGGCCGGCGAAGTCGGGCTGGCGGCGGGCAAGCCGGCAAAGGCACTTGCCGATATCGATGCGGCGCTGGCGCTGGCCGGGGATGCGCGGACGGCGGCGCCGCTGCAGCTGCTGCGCGCCGAAGCGCTTGTCGATCTGGCGCGAGCGGCCGAAGCGATGACGGCGATCGAGACGGCGCTGGCCGGCGACGGCGATGTGGCGTGGGGCTGGCTGTTGAAGGCGACGCTGGCGCGGCGGACGGGCGATTATCCTGTCGCCGAAGCTGCGATCCTGGAAGCGGGCAAGCGCCAGCCCGACAGCGCCGAAGTCCAGTATGAAGCCGGCAACATCGCCGCGGCGCAGGGCAAGGCCGATCTGGCGCGGGCAGCGTGGACGGCAGCGGCAGCCGATGCGGAATCGGTTGCCGGCAAGGCGGCGGCGAAGGCACTGGCGGAACTGCCCTAGAGGCGATTGCAGAAGGGCGGCACCGGCGCGCACCCGTGCCAGGCCACCCGGGTCAACATACAATATGGGTGGCCGGGTGGGGGAGAGGGCTGGTGGCGACTCCAGTCAACCGCGATCGGCCCTGGCGCGGTTTTCGACGAAGTTGAATCACCGTCTTCGCCCGGCGGGCACTCGGCTCGCGGCGGGGCAGACGCCGCGGCGACTGATTCAAGCAAAGGCGGCCCCGGGTTTCCCCGGGGCCGCCGATGTTACGCCGTTACGGATGGGACTGCTCAGGCGCCGGTGTTGCCGCTGCAGACCGGGTTGTCGAGGATTTCGGTGTTGCCCGCGGCGACGATGCCGTCGAAATCGGTCGCCTTGACCGGAGCCCGGTCCTGGATCCACAGGTTGAGGGCGCCGAGAGTGCCGCCGCCCGAGAGCTGGGTTGAACGCTTCAGGAAGGTTTCGCTGATGGCGTTCTGCCAGGCGGCCGGAACCACACCGATACCGAACTGGGTGAAGATGCCCGGCGAGGTCGGAGCCACACCCTTGAAGGTGTTGCCGCTGAGCGTCACGGTGTTGCCACCGTTGACGATCTTCGGCGCCGTCAGCTTGGTGACCTTGCCGATGCCGACGCCGATCATGTTGGCGACGGCGAGCCGCTTGGCCGTGGTGCTGAAGCACGTGTAGGTCAGCATGTACGACACGCCGGTGATGGCATAGCCGTTGGTCGGTGCAGCGAGACCGGTGAGCGGGCCGGTCGGATACAGCGCCTGCGACCAATCCTGCGGACGGGTGCGCGACAGCGGACCGCCGAGGGCGCTGGTACGGGCATCGGCGATGTTATAAGCGCCCGAAGCCGCAGTGGTCTGCGGCGGCAAGACGGTGCCGAAGGACTTGGAACTGTTGGCAACCGAGGCGACGTCATAGGCAGTCGTGCTGGTGCCACGCTGCAGCGCGGCGCTGTGCATCGTGCGGAGCGGAGCCGGGATGGTGAAATCCGCCGAGATGTAGCCGAGCTTGCCGTTCAGGAGGATGGCCGGGTTCGAAGCCGAGCTAACCAGCGTCGAACCTTCGGTGCGGATGGCTTGTTCGACACCCGAGCTGCCGTCGGCAACCATCCACAGACCGGGGGCTTCGTTGCCCTGGAGGGTCAGGATGCTGCCGGAGACGCGATCGAAGAAAGCGCCGCTGAGCGACTGGATGGTGCCGGCGAAGTTCGCATTGGCGACACCATTCGGGTTGTAGCGGGTGTTGCTGGTGTAGACGGTGATGTTCGGGTTACCCGCAGCAGCGTTATAGGGCAGCGAGTCACCGGCCTGGACGAACTTGTTAACGAAGTCATTGGTCGTATCGCTGTCCGCAGCGTTGGCATTGGCGACAACGCCGCAGACAGCGGCGAGGTGGCGGGTGAAGATGTCGCTGGTGCCCGAAGCGTCGGCACGGCCGACGAGGCGGATGGTGGCACCTTCGGCAGCCCAACGGCCACTGAGGACATCGGAAGCAGCGCCGAGCGGCGTGCCCGGGTTGACGACGACACCGGTAGAACTGCGAGCGCCGCCGTTGAGGAAGCGCAGCGCCGGATGGTTCCAGTTGGTGATGTTGCCGTTGAAGATGCGGCAATAGGCATCACGGTTGAGGCGCAGGCCACCAACGACTGTGCTGACGCCGTTGACGGTGGTCTTGACCGGGGTCTTGATGTTGAAGTTCAGATCGGTGCCGGCCACGGTATCGACGCCGTACTTGGGGTTGTAAACGACGGCGACCGGGACCACGAAGAACGGGATCTGGATCGGCGCGCCGGCACCCTGTGTCGCATTAGCATTAGCCTGATTGTAGGTGGTCAGGTCCGACGTGGAGATCGGGCCTTCCGAGAAAGCAAACTGGACGTTGGTCCACGCCCCAGTAGTCGGCGCGAACGGATTGATGTTCGACGCGCCGGTGCCCGGCAGCTGGTTGGTGAACGAACGCCACCAGGCGCGACCGGTACCCGAACCGGTGCCGACGTAGGCGCCGGTGAAATCGGGCTGAACTTCTTCGCTGGTGCAGCTGTAGTTCGGGTTCGTCGCGGTCTGGGTGGGGACGACGTAGTTGCCGGCAGTCTGCGGCAAGAGCTGGCCCGAGTTGGTGCCATAAGCATTGCCGGCACCGTTGCGGCCGATGCAGTTCAGGAACACGGCGGTGATCGGGCCGACGGCGGTGGCGCCGGCAGCGCGAAGCTCGGCAGCGGGAAGCAGCGGGTAGGCTGTCTGGGCATTGGCGGTGGCGGCGATGGCCACCAGCGTGGTCGCGGTGAGCAACCGGATCTTCATGCTGGTCATGGGGGAGTCCTCCGTTGCGCCGGATGCTTCCACGATCGAGAGAATCGCAGCCGCCCGGCATTGTTTTGAGGCCCGCGTACAGGCCCCGGCTTCGGCACCGCCTCCACCAGCCGCGGCACACCACCAGCGGGCCGCCGGATGGCAGCACACGCAGCATGGCAGAACCGGGCTCGTGACGAGAGCGACGCCGACGATGGCAAGTGCGACCCCGAGGACTCGCAGCAACCGCCGTCACGGGCCCCATAGCTGCGGGCCGTGACGGATTTATGATTACGGCGGCGAAAAAGGCGCAGAATTCCGGAAGGTGACCTTAACACACCCAAAACAAATGCTTTATCGCAGGCATGGGTGCCGGCGACACGTCGCAACGGCGATTGCCACGAAATTGCAGCATTGGCGGCATAGCTGCGTCGTCACGGCATGCCGCGCTTCGAAGGCAAGCCGGCCCGGCTCGCGCCGTGACTTGCGTCCGTGCTAGGAATATTTCGTGAGGCGATGTCGGCGGCCAAGACAGCGCCGGCGTCAATCGGGACAGACGGGGACAAGGTGGAACGCCAGGAACTGCCAGCACTGCAGGAAGCGCCGGGCGACGCGCCGGGTTTCGCTGCCCCTGCGGCGCATCGCAGCGAGCCGGTCGAAGCCGCGCTGCGTGCCGATTCCATCGAGGCCGCTCTGCGCGCGGGTGGCCTGATCGCCGAGGAAGCGCTGGCGCGTGCGCAACTCGTGCAGCGCGAAAGCGGCGAGCGGCTGGTGACGGTGCTGACCCGGCTGGGGCTGGTTGCCGAGGGCCGGCTGGCGGCGGCGCTTGCCACGGCAACCGGGTTGCCGCTGGCGGCATCGCACGAAATCGTCGGCCATGGCGTGACGACCGAGGCGTTGTCACTGCCGTTCCTGCGCGAATCATTGTGCCTGCCGCTGGAATTGTCGCCGGAACTGCTCGTCGCGGTGGCCGACCCGTTCGATGATTTCGTCGGCCGCGCCCTCGCCTTCGCCACTGGCCGACCGGTGCGGCGGGTGGTGGCGGCGGCGAGCGATATCGAGGCAGCGCTGGCCCGGCTCGATTCCGATGCCGCGGTCCCCGACGCGCTCGACGAGGCTGTCGACGGCGATGATCTGGAACGCATGCGCGATCTGGTCAGCGATGCGCCGGTGATCCGCGCCGTCAACCGGCTGATCGCCCAGGCATCGGACGCGCGGGCGTCCGACATTCATATCGAACCGACCGATGACCGGCTGGCGATCCGTTTCCGCGTCGATGGCGTGCTGCGCGACATGCCGGCGCTGCCCGCGGCGATGCGGGCGCCGCTGGTCAGCCGGGTCAAGGTGATGGCCGGGCTCAACATCGCCGAAAGGCGCCTGCCGCAGGACGGTCGCCTGCGGTTGGCGGTGCGCGGGCGGGAGATCGACCTGCGCGTCGCCACGGCGCCGTCGATCCACGGCGAATCGGTGGTGCTGCGCATCCTCGATCGCGGCAAGCTGGCCCTGGATTTCGCCTCGCTGGGCTTCGATGCACATGTCACGGCGCAGGTGCGTGAGGCGATCCACAAGCCCCATGGCATCGTGCTCGTCACCGGCCCGACGGGTTCGGGCAAGACGACGACGCTTTATGCCGCGCTGGCCGAGCTCAACACGCCGGCCACCAAGCTGCTGACGGTGGAGGACCCGATCGAATATCGCCTGCCCGGCGTGATCCAGACGCAGGTCAACCCCGGTATCGGCTTCACCTTCGCGACCGCGCTACGCAGTTTCCTGCGCCAGGACCCCGATGTGATGATGGTCGGCGAAATCCGCGACGGCGAAACCGCCGAAATCGCCGTGCAGGCAGCACTGACCGGCCACATGATCCTGGCGACGCTGCACACCAATTCGGCCGCCGGTGCCGTCACCCGCCTGATCGACATGAAGGTCGAACCCTTCCTGCTGGCGTCGGTGCTGACCGGCGTTCTGGCGCAGCGGCTGGTGCGGCGGCTCTGCCCCGAATGCCGCATTCCCTATGCCCCCGATGCCGCGCTGCTTGCGCAGCATCCCGAACGCCCGCTGCCGGCGCTGCTCTATCATCCCGGTGGCTGCGCGGCGTGCGGCGGATCGGGCTATTCGGGGCGGCTGGCATTGCTCGAGTTCCTGCCCGTTACCGAAGGCGTGGCGCGGATGATCCTCGCCAGCGCCGATGCCCGCAGCATTGCGGCGGCTGCCGGGGCGGGCCTGCGCAGCCTGTTCGACGATGGCATCGACAAGGCAGCGCAGGGCCTGACCAGCCTGGAGGAAGTGCTGCGGGTGGACAGTGATTGATCGGGCCGGGATTGATCGGGCCGGGATTGATCGGGCCGGCGCATGAGTAGCGCTCCCGTTCGCCTGATGCGCACGGCACCGGCTGCGGCGCCGGTCGTTGCCGGCAGCGCCTCTACTGCCGCCGCCCCGCGCAAGCCCGCCGGTGCCAAGGCGCGCGCCGGGGTGACGCTGCTGATCGGCGATCTCGCCGTGCTGCTCGGTGCCGGACTGCAGCTCGACCGCGCGCTGGTGCTGGCGCTGGAGAATATCGAGGATCGCCGTCTGGCGGTGACGCTTGCCGAACTGCTGGCGGCGGTGCGCGAAGGCGCGCCGCTGTCGCGGGCGATGGCGGCGCGGCCCGATCTCTTTCCGGCCGAAGCCATCGCGGTCACCGAAGCCGGCGAGGCCAATGGCCGGCTCGATGCAGCGCTGGCGCGGGCGGCGGCGATGCTGGGCGAGGCGGCGGAGTTGCGCCGCACCATCGGCGCCGCGATGACCTATCCGATCATTCTCGGGATACTTGCGATCGCGGTGATCGGCATGATGCTGCTGTTCGTCGTGCCGCAGTTCGAAAGCCTGTTCCGCTCGCAGGCCGACAAGCTGCCCGAAACCACGCAGGCGGTGATGAACGCCAGCCGCTTGCTGCGCGACGACTGGCCGTTTCTGGCTGGCGGCCTGGCGGCGGTCTATGTGGTGCTGCGCCAGGTCGCCGCCCGGCCCGGCGCGGCGCTGGCGCGTGACCGGCTGGCGTTGCGGCTGCCGATGCTCGGGCCGCTGGTGCAACGGATGGAGGCAGCGCGCTTTGCCCGTTCGGCGGGAACCCTGCTCGAAAGCGGCGTGCCGCTGCCGCACGCCTTCGACCTGTCGCAGCGAACGCTGAAGAACCGGGTGATCCGCACCGGCGCGCAAGCGGTGGCGGTGGGCATCCGCGAAGGCGGCGGCATCGCCGGGCCGCTGGCGGCGGCGAACATCTTCCCTCGCATCGCGATCGGCTTTATCCGCACCGGCGAGGAAAGCTCGCAACTGGGGCCGATGCTGACGCGGCTTGCCGATGTGCTGGAACGCGATATCCGGGCGCGGCTGGCGCGGATCATCGCCATCGCCACCCCGGCGATAACGGTTTTCCTGGGCGGCACGGTGGCGTTCATCATCGCTGCGGTGATGACGGCGATCCTCGGTTTCAACGATCTGGCGGTGGCGGGATGATGCAAGCAAACAAGAGCCATCGCGGTGAGGGCGGGTTCACCCTGCTCGAACTGCTGGTCGTGCTGGCGATCATGGGGTTGCTCGCGGCCATCGTCGGGCCTTCGGTGATCGGCTATCTCGGCAAGTCGAAATCGCAGGCGGCTGGCGTGCAGGCGCGCAACATCGCCAGCTCGCTGACCTTCTTCCGCATCGACATGGGCCGCTACCCGTCCGAAGGCGAAGGCCTGGCTGCGCTGGTCAAGCCGCCGGCGACGGCGCCGGCGTGGAACGGGCCGTACCTGACCGACGCCGCCGGCATCGTCGATCCCTGGGGCAACCCCTATCGCATGAAGATTCCCGGCGATCACGGCGAGGCCGATGTCTTCAGCCTGGGATCCGACAATGCGCCGGGCGGCACCGGCGAGGCGCGCGATGTCGGCAATTGGTGAGCGGCGGGGCCCCCGGGCAACCTGCGGGTTCACGCTGATCGAAATGCTCGTCGTCGTCGGCATCACCGCGCTGATCGCCGGGGTCGCCTGGCCGCAATTGCTGCGCCTGCAGGACAGCGCCGGCTTCGCCACGGCCGGGCGGCTGACCGAACTGGCGTTGCGCCAGGCCCATGCCGATGCGGTACGCACCGGCCGCGCCATCCGCTTTGCCACCGATGCTGGCGGCACGGCGCTGTTCGTCAGCGGCCGGCCGCTGTCGCCGCTGCCGCCGCCGGTGCGTGCCGAGGCGCCGGCCGATGGAATCCTGTTCTTCGCCGACGGCAGCGCCACTGGCGGCGATGTGGCCCTTGCCAGCGGCCGCCGCGCCCGGCGCTTCCGGGTCTCGCAGGACAGCGGCGCCATCGCGGTGCTGCCGTGAAGCCGGGCGATCGCGGCTTTGCGCTGGTCGAAGCGCTGATCGCTGCGGCGATCGTCGCGGCGATGCTCGGCGCCTATCTGGCCAGCGCCGCCAACGCCGCGCGCACCGAGGCGATGATCGCCGACCGGCGCGCCGCGACAATGATCGCGCGATCGGCGCTGGAAGCCGCAAGCAGCATCGGTGCCGATCCGCAGTTGATCGCCGATGGCCGCGACGGGCGCTTCACCTGGCGGGTGAGCGTCACCCCCTATGCCAGCGGCAACGGCCCGGCGCTGCAGCGCGCCGCCGTCGCCGTCTATGCCGATGGCAGCGACCGGCCGCTGGTCACGCTGGCGACGTTGCGGCTGGCGTTATGACGGCGATGGGGGGCAGCGATCGCCGGGGGGCGGCAGGCTTTGCACTGATCGAGCTGCTGGTGGCGCTGTCGGTGCTCGGGCTGGTCGCGGCGCTGCTCGGGTCGGGGTTGGGCCTTGCCGGGCGGCTCGCGTCGGGCAATTCGGCAGCACGGACGGCGACCGATGCCGTCGCCAATACCCAGTTGATCCTGCGCGAGCGCTTGCTGCGGCTGGCACCGCTGCCGCGGCTGATCGCCGGCAATTCGGTGATCGAGGCGAGCGGCGCGCCGGCGGAATTCCGCTGGATGGCGGTGCCGCCCGGCCAGCGCCAGCCCGACAGTTTCGAAACCTTCCGGCTGCTGCTGGCGCCGGGCGGCACGCTGATGCTGCTGAGTGTCAGCGATCTCGACAACCGCGTCGACATCGGCGCGCCGACGCTCGCCGGCTGGACGCCGCACCCGTTGCTGCGCAATGTCGAAGCGCTCGATATCGCCTATTTCGGGCCGACGCGGCTGGTGGCGCGGCGCCAGTGGCAGGCGCTGTGGAACGACCGGCCGCAGCCGCCGGAACTGATCCGCATCCGGGTCCGCTTCGCCGCCGGCGATCCGCGCGTCTGGCCCGACCTGGTGGTCAGGCCGCGCACCACCGTCAACACCGCCTGCCGGATCGACCTGCAGAGCGGCCGCTGCGAGGGCGCATGACGGCCGCGAGCGATATCCTGAATGCCGACATGACGACCATCGGCCGGTGGGTGCGTGCCGGGGTCGGCTGGTGGCTGGGCGAACTAGCGGCGCTGGTGCCTGCGGCGCTGCGGCGATCGGCGGCAACGCCGCGGCCGCTGCTGCGCCTCGATGCTGCCGGGCGGCTGGTGGGTACGGCGCCGGCGTCGCGCAGCCGCCCGGCGGTGCTGCTGCCGGCGACAGCGGCGCTGACGCGGCGGGTCATCTTGCCCGACATGCCGACCGATGCGCTGTGGCGAACGCTCGAGGCCGAAACCAGCCGGCTGCTGCCGCTGGCGCCCGATGCCGTGCTGGTGGCGCGGCGGATCGTGGCGCGCGACCGCGCCGCCGGCACTGCCGAGGTGGAGATCGCCGGCCTGCCGCTGGCGGCGGGCGCCGCCGCTGCCGCCGAACTGGCGCGGCTGGGGCTGGTGCCGGCGCGGGTCGGTCTTGCCGACAGCGATGGTTCCGAAATCCCCGGCCTCGATTTCCGCCCCGCGCTGCAGGCGCGCGGGCTGGCGCCGCCGCCGTCGCAGCAGCCGCTGCTGTTCTGGGCAATCGTCGTGTTCCTGGTGGCGCTCAACATCGCCGTGCTGGTCTGGCGCGATGCGGCGCGGGTGGAGGCGGTGCAGGCGCTTGTCGATGCGCAGCGTTCGTCGGTGGCAGCCACGCAGCGGCTGCAGCGCCGGATCGAGCGCATCGATACGCTGGCGGCATCGGCCGGCGCGCGGCGATCGCGGGAGCCGCTGGCGCTGATGGGCCGGGTGGCGGCGGCGCTGCCGGCCGATGCCTATCTGCTGCGCTTCGATGTCGAGGGCGATGTGCTGCGGATATCGGGCTACAAGCCGCCGGGCGCCAACATTGTCGCCGCGCTGCGAGCCGATCGGGGTCTTGGCGACGTGCGGGCGCTGCGCAGCGACAGCCAGGCCGAACGCCCCGGCGCGCAGCCGTTCGATGTCAGTGCGCGGGTGCTGCCCGAGGGCGCGACCCTGCGGCCCGGGAGCGCGCGGGTGCTGCCCGGGAGCCCGCCATGATCCCGGCAAGCCTTTCGCAGCGCGAGCGTCGGCTGGTCGCAGTGCTGATCCTGCTGGCGCTCCTGGCGCTGCTGGTGCGCGGCATCGTCCTGCCGATCGCCGATGGCTTTGCCGTCCGCGCTGCCGATCGCGCTCGGCTGGAGTTCGATTATGCCCGCAATGCCCGGCTGATCGGCAGCGCGCCGCGGCTGGCGCGGCTGGCAGAGCGCCAGAAGCGCGATCTTGCTGCCTTTGTGATGACCGCGCCGAGCATTTCGGTTGCCGGCGACGCCTTGCAGGAACGCCTGCAGGCGGTGGTGGAGGCCGCCGGCGGCGAATTCCGCGCCGGGGAGACGCTGGTGCGCGATGCCGACCAGGTCGCGGTGCGGATCGAAGCACGGCTGACCCAGGCGCAATTGCTCGAATGCCTCGCCGCCCTGCAGAATTCGCCGCCATGGCTGGCGATCGATGCTATCGGCGTGTCGGCGACGTCGGCGCTGACTTCCTCCACCCCCGGCCCGATGGATGTTCGGATCGATGTCTCGGTTCCCTTTCTTGCCGGCGCCTGATGCCCGGGGCGTGCCGCGGCCCGGGGGCGGCTTCGCCTTGCGGCCCGGGGGCGGCTTCGCCGTGCGGCTCGACAGCGAAGCCGTGCTGCCGGCGGCGCTGGCGATCCTGCTTGCGGTGGGCATCGTCCTGCAACTGGCGCTCGAAAGCGGCGAAGTGCCGGTTCCGGCCGGCATCGGCATCGCCGGCATGGCGCGAAGCCCGGTGCCGCCGGTGCCGCCGGCGCTGGTGCCGCGCGGGCTCGCCGGCCGGGCGCTGTTCCTGCCATCGGCCGACGCCGGGACTGCAAATGCCACCGGCGTCGCCGCACCCACGGCCCCGGCGTTCGGTGCCGTCGTCGCAGGATCGCTGGCGCGGCGCGGGCGGCGCGCTGCGGTGCTGGTGCTTGCCGATGGCAGCACGCGCTATCTGCTGCCGGGGCAGCGCTTTGCCGGCTGGCAACTGCTGGCGATCACCGACAGCGCGGCGCGGTTTCGCCGCGACGGCCGCGACCTGACACTCGGCTTCGGCGCCGCCGCACCGGCCGCCGACGCCGCGCCGGAACAAGACGAGGCCGAGGCCTTCGAGGACCCGCAATGACCATGATCGCACCCTGCCGTGCCGCCTCGCTTGCTTGGCTTGCCCTGCTTGCCGGCCCCGCCCTGCTTGGCGGCTGTGCGCCGAAACAGGAACCGGTGCCGATCCCGGCGCCGCCGGTTCCGGCCATCGTCAACGAGGCCGAGGCCGATCGGCTGGTGCGATCGAGCATGGCCGGCGGCGAAGTGCCGGTGCCGGTGCCGCCGCAATCGGTGCGCGAAATCCCCGGTCGCGGCGATATCGAGGCCAATTTCCCCGCCGCCAGCGCCGGCGTGGTAGCGCGCGCCGTCGGTGATCTGTTGAAGGTCCGCATCACCGTTGCCCCCGGTGTCATCCAGCCGGTCACGCTGGTCACGCCGGGGCCGGTATCGCGGCCGACGTTGCTGTCGCTGTTCGAAGCTGCATTGCGCAACGCCGGCCTGGCGCTGACCAGCATCGACGGCAATTTCCTTGTCCAGCCGATCGCCAATGTCGCCGTGCCGGGCACGCCGGCGACGATCGGCTATGCCACCGAAATCATCCCGCTGCAGTTCATCGCAGCGGCCGAGTTGCGCAAGATCCTTGACCAGCTGCTGCCCGGTGTCGTCACGGCGGCCGATCCGGGTGGCGGCGGCATGGGCCGCATCACCATCGCCGGTACCACCGGCCAGCGCGCCTCCGTCCGCGATCTGGTGCGCCAGTTCGACGTCAATTGGCTCAGGAACATGAGCTTCGGGTTGTTCGTGCCGCAGCGCACCGATGCGCGGTTGATCGTTCCCGAACTCGACAAGCTGATCAATGCCGCCGATGCGCCGACGCGCGGCCTCGTCCGCCTGATTGCCATGGAAAAGCTGAACGGCATCATGGCGATCACCGGCAATCGCCAGTATCTCGACGATGTTCGCCGCTGGATCGAGATCCTCGA
>JBBQWE010000040.1:0-21747 GCA_038210855.1 Sphingomonadales bacterium
GCCAGCGCGAGTTCATCCTGTCGCTGGGCTTTGAAGATGCCGTCGCCGGGGTCGTCAGCCTCGAAGGCATCAAGCGGCGCGAGGGCGGCAATTTCGATTGGCCCGACACCATGCCGCGGCTGCCGGTAGCGCGCGAGAATATCGAGACCTTCCGCGACGCCGTGCGCGATTTCCAGGACCGCACGCTCAAGCCGTTCGGCGGCGCCGTCGGCAAGCTTCTGCGATCGCCGGACAATCCGCGCGGAGCGCCGGATATCGTGCTGGAACGCGCCGGCCAGGACACGCTCGGCGTCACCACCGCGCTGGTCAAGCCGTTCACCGGGCGCGTCGTCTATTGCGAGGACATGACCGGCCACCGCTACAATTTCTACGCGCCGCAGGTGTGGACGCGGCAACGCCGCATCCTGATGCCGAGCGCCGAAATCCGCGGCACCCACCTGTGCAACGCCTATGAAGTGACGCGGATGAACGACATGGTCGCCGCCGGGCTGCTCGATGTCACCGAACCGACCGTGGTGCCGTGGGAGGGTCTGCCGGAAGCCCATCAGTCGATGTGGGACAACCGCCATTCCGGTGCGACCTATATCGTCAATCACGCGCTGCCGGCCGCGGGCCTGCGCAGCAAGGACGAATTGTTCGAAGCCTGGGCCGCAGCCGCCAACACGCAAGGGGAGGGCTGAACCATGGCCGACATCGAAACCGGAACCGACACCACGCTGCTGACCAGCGCTGTCGCGGCGGCTGCACCGCGGGGCCGCCTCGCCGGCAAGATCGCGCTGGTCACCGGCGCTGCCGGCAATCTTGGCCAGTCGATCGTCCGTCGTTATCTGGCGGAAGGCGCTACCGTTGTGCTTTCGGGGCGGGATCGTGACCGCACCGAAGCGGCGATGCGCGAGGCGCTCGCCGATACCGGCTGCGACGCTGCCTGCGCCTCGGTCGTCGTCATCGACGGCGCAGATGCGGAATCGGCGCGCGCCGGCGTTGCCGAAGCCGTCGCTCGCCACGGGCGCATCGATGTCTTGGTGAACAATGCCGGATCGGCCGGGCCGAAACAGCCGCTCGACAGCCTGCCGCTGTCCGCCGCCGATCTCGCGGCACTGCAGGCCAGCGGCAGCGGCGATACCGAAACCGTCGGCGATGCCGCGCGCAACATCATGGTCGTAGCCTGGAATCTCGTCCGCGCCGCCGCCGGTGCGATGGGCGAAGGCGGCAGCATCATCAACGTTTCGACGATCTTCAGCCGGACCGAATATTATGCCCGTGCCGCCTATACCGTGCCCAAGGCGGCGCTCAACGCGCTGTCACAGGAAATGGCGGCGGAACTCGGCCCGCGCGGCATCCGCGTCAATCTGCTGTTTCCCGGCCCGATCGCCAGCGAGCGCATCCGCAGCGTCTTTGCCACCATGGACGCTCGCCGCGGCGATGTGCCGGGGGCAACTGCCGCGCATTTCTTCGGCCTGATGGCGCTGGAACGAGCCGTCGACGGTGCGCCGCGGGCCAAGACCTTCCCGACGCCGGCCGATATCGCCAACACCTGCGTCTTCCTGGGGTCCGACGAATCGGCGGCCTTTGCCGGCCATCCGTTCGAAGTCACGCATGGCATGGCGGTTTCGGCCGAAAGCTGTTCGACCTTCCTGACCCGGCCGATGATGCGCGCCATCGATGGCGAGGGCCTGGGCGTGCTGGTCGCTGCCGGATCGCAGGTCGATGATGCCATCGCGTTTGCTCGTGTCGAGGCCGATGCCGGCGCTTCCGTGCTGCTCGGTTTCCATGCCGCCGCCGCTGCAGAAGCCGCTGCCGAACAGCTGGGGGCAGCGCCGGGGATCACCATCGCGCATTTCCCGCGCCACGATCATGTCGCCATGGACGCGGTGCTTGCCGATTTCACCGCCAGCCATTGCCCGATCACCGGCGCGCTGGTGCTGCCGACGCGGCCGGCCGGCTATTTCGCCGGCAGCCTGGCAACGGCCGGCGACGCCGAAGTCGAACGCTTTGTCGATGACGAGCTCGAAGCCAGTATCGCCGTGGCGCGAACGCTCAGCCGCTATTGGCAGAGCCAAGCGCACCTGCTCCACGATCCGCGTTTCGTATTCGTTTCGAACGGCGATGACGGGGCGGGCAACATCTACGCAAATGTGCTGCGCGCGGGGCTGGAGGAGCTGATCCGCATCTGGCGCGACGAAAGCGCCGTCGATGTCGCCCATGGCCGCCGCGGCCGCCCGGAATGGGGCAACCAGATCCTGCGCTACAGCAATTGCGAGAGCGAGGGGCTGAGCTTTGCCGCCGGGCAGGCCGCGCGCATCCTGCTCGAAGAGCGCAAGATCGATCCGATCAACCTCTATCTGCCGGCATCGATCGCCGAGGCGACGGGGTCGCGCAAGGCGATGGTCGGCGCTGCCGAGAACATCACCGGGCTGCATCTCGGCAAGGTGGCGCTGATCACCGGCGGTTCGGCCGGCATCGGCGGCCAGGTCGCGCGGCTGCTGGCACTCGCCGGCGCGCGCGTGATGATGGTCGCTCGCCGGGCCAGCGAGCTCGATGCAGCGCGCGAACGCATCGTCGGCGAACTCGAGGATATCGGCTTTTCCGGCGTCGAGCGCCGGGTGCGGACGCTGGCCGATGTCGATGTGGCGGATGTGGCGTCGCTGCAGCGCGCCGTCGATGAAACCATCCGGGCGTTCGGCCGCATCGATTATCTCATCAACAATGCCGGGATTTCGGGCGCCGAGGAAATGGCGGTCGACATGGACGTCGCCGCCTGGCGCCGCACCCAGGACGCCAACCTCATCTCCAACTATGCGCTCATGCACATGGTCGTGCCGATGATGAAGGCACAGGGTTCGGGCTATATCCTCAACGTTTCGAGTTATTTCGGCGGGGAAAAGTTCCTTGCCGTCAGCTATCCGAACCGCACCGACTATGCGGTTTCCAAGGCCGGGCAGCGCGCCATGGCCGAATCGATGGCGCGGCATCTGGGGCCGGAAATCCAGATCAACGCCATCGCGCCGGGGCCGGTCGATGGCGATCGCCTCGCCGGGCTCGGCGGCAAGCCCGGGCTGTTCGAACGGCGCGGCCGGCTGATCCTCGAGAACAAGCGCCTCAATGCCGTTCATGCTGCAACCATTCGCGCGGTGCGGCGCGGCGAAAGCGTTGTCGCCATCCTCGCCCGGCTGGCGCGCAACGACACCGTGCAGCTCTCCCACGACAAGGCGACGCCGGCCGAAATCCGCGAACTGGCGCTGGCCTGTGCCCGCGACGGTGACGAGACCTGCTGCTGGGACCGCTATCTGCTGACCCCGCCGCTGGCGGCCAAGCTGCTGCGCCGCCTGGCGCTGGGTGGCTATCTGCTCGGCACCGATTGGGAAACGCGCGAGGGCGGCGACTGGCTGCTTCGCGTGCCGCCCGACGATCGGCCCTGGCTGCCGGCGACGCAAATCGCTCGCGAGGCAGCGAAGGTCCGTTCCGGCGTGCTGTCGCAGCTTCACCTCGGCAAGATGCCGACCGAGACCGATGTGGCGCAGGCGACGGTGTTCTTCCTCGCCGATCGTGCCGTTTCCGGCGAGACTTTCATGCCGTCGGGCGGCCTCAACGTCGAACGCTCGACCACCGAACGCGAATTGTTCGGCAGTCCCAAGGGCGAGCGGCTCGACCAGATGGCCGGGCGCGTCGTCTGGCTGATCGGCGAACACCTTGTCGAACACCTCGCCGAAACGGCGCGGCAACTGCTGGCGCTCGACGTGGAGCGGGTCGTGGTGATGGCGAAGACCGAAGCCGGCGCCGCCGCATTCGCCGCGGCGATCGAAGGCGGTGACCGGGTGGCGACGCTGGTCACCGGCGACGATGTCGAAGCGACCATGGACAGCGCGATGACGCGCTGGGGCCGCCCGACGACGATCGTTTCGACCCCGACGGCGGCGCTGCCGGCGGCGCTGTTCGACGGGCCGACGCCGCTCGATGGCGCCGGCTTCGCTGCGGTGGTCGATGTCAATCTGACCGGGCATTTCCGGGTGGCGCGCAAGGCGTCGCTCTACGATGGCTGCCAGATCGTGCTGGTGTCGCCCGACGTGCCGATGGGCGAAGCCGGCACCGGGGCGTTCGCGCTGGCCAATTTCGTCAAGACGACGCTGCACGCCTTCACCGCCACGCTGGCTGTCGAAAACGAGCGGCTGGTCCACGACGTGCCGGTCAACCAGATCAACCTGACCCGGCGGGTGCGGTCGGAGGAGCCGCGGTCGGCGGCGGAGCATGATGAGGAGGTCAAGCGCTTCGCTCGTGCCGTTCTGCTTGCGGGAGCACCGCTGCCCGATGCCGAGGATTCGCGCTATCGTGCCCGGATCTATCGCGGCATGTCGCTTACCGTCTGATCACCGGCGTCGCTGCGGCGCCGCCGGAAACAGGCAGACAAACGCGCTGGTTGCGGCCATTGCGTGATGAACGGAGTGTATCGCGGGCCGGAAAGCCGCAACCGTCACGGAATTGTCACGGCGACGTGGTGTCGGGAGTAAGGTCGGAACCTGTGTTCGGTCCGGTGCATTCGTGCATTGCCCGGCCTTGTTCCGGCAGCGCCGTGCCCCGCCTGCGAGAAATCGGGTGAAGGCCGAGCGCTTCACTTTCGGTTCGAGTTATTCTGGTGTTTTCGATGCGCAAGATTGCAGCCGTTCTGGGCATGACCGTGCTTCTCTGGCTGGTTCCGTCTGCCGGCTCGCGAGGCCAGAGCACGCTCGGCGACCGCTTCAGCCATGTCGACGAGACGGTTTTCGGCAGCGCTGCCGACGCCCGGCTGTCGCTGGCCCGCGCCGACCGCAGCGCCGCGACTGCGGTTTCCGGGACGCTTTCCGAAACGAATTGACCCGGATCGGCGGCCGCCTTCGCGTTCCGCCTCGTTGACGCGCGCCGGGGCGCTTCCTACAGCCCGATGCGATGGACAAGGGGCTGGCAATGCCGAAATCGAAACGGGCGCTGCTGGCGCTGTGCATCGGCCTTGCTGCCGATGCTGCCGCTGCCCAATCGATCGATCCGCGCGTGCTGCAGCAGTTGCAGGGGCAGCTCGGCGCCGGGCCGGCGGCATCATCGCAGAACGACCGGCGCGACGCACCGGGCGAAGCTGCCCCGCTGCCGCAGCCGGGGGTCCGCATCGACACCCGCGAGGAACAGGAACTTCGCCGGGCCGAAGCACGTGCCGGGCTGGCGCGGCTCTACCAGCCGTCGCCGATCGAGCGCGAATTCCAGGAACGGCTCGCCGATCCCAATCTGCGCCAGTTCGGCTATGAATTGTTCGCCGCCACCACCGGCCAGCCCGGGGCACTTACCGGCTCGGTGGGCGACGATTATGTCGTCGGCGCCGGCGACGATCTCGTCATCCAGTTCCAGGGCGCCACCAACGACAGCCGCACGGTTCGCGTCGGCCGCGATGGCCGGTTGATCGCCGGCGCGCTGCCGCCGATCCAGGCCGCCGGCCGCCCGCTCGGCGCCATCCGCCGCGATCTGGAGGCTGCGACTCGCCGCACCCTGCTCGGCACCGAAATCTTCGTCTCGCTCGGCTCGGTTCGTTCGGCGACGATCTTCGTCGGCGGCGAGGTGGAACGCCCCGGCCAGTTCAACGTGACGGCGCTTGCCGATGTCTCGGCCGCGCTCGCGCAGGCCGGCGGCGTGCGCAAGTCGGGCTCGCTGCGGTCGGTGCGGATCGCACGCGGTGGTTCGACCATCATCGTCGACCTTTACGGATTGCTCGGCATCGGCACGCCGCCGGCGCTGCGCCTGCGCGACGGCGATCGCATCATCGTGCCGGTCATCGGCGATACCGTCGCCATCGCCGGCAATGTCGCGCGCCCCGGAATCTACGAAATCGCGCGTGGCACCAGCCTGGCGTCGCTGCTCGCCTATGCCGGCGGCGCCGTGCGGCCGCGCGGCAACCAAATCGCCATCAGTCGCATCGCCGCCGATGGCAGCGAGCAATATTTGCGCGCCGCGACGCTTTCGTCGCTGCTGGTCCCGGGGGATGCCGTGCAGCTTACCGGCGGCAGCGCCGGTGGCAGCAGCGGCCGCATCGTGCTGCGCGGCCATGTCGACAATCCCGGCGCCCGTGCACTGGCCACCGCGCCGACGGTGCGCGGTCTGCTCGGCGATGCGCGCGACCTGAAGCTCGATACCTATCTGCCGATGGCAGTGCTGATCCGCCGCGATCCGGCAACCGCAGCGCGCGCCTTCGAACCCGTTGCGCTGGGCGCGGCGTTGCTCGGCCGGCCCGATGTTGCGCTGCGCAGCGACGACCGGCTGTACATCTTCTCGCGCGAGGATATCGATTTCCTCAATTCGGCGCCGGTGCGCCGCATCGTGCTGGGCCAGCCGAACACGCTGCGCGAGTGCCGGGCGCTCGACCAGCTCGAAACGCTGGTGCGCGACAGCCAGACGGCGCGCTTCAACGTCGTTACCCGCGCTGCCTTCGTCGTTGAACGCGGCGGCCGCAGCGAAATCGCCGCGACGGGCAGCAGCATCGCCTCGGCGGCGCGCAGCGGCGAAGCCGGCCTGCGCACCGGGGACGAAAACCCGGGTGCCGCACCGCGGCCCGAAACCGATCTTCGCGATATCCGCGACAGCCGCGGGTTGGCGCTGTCATCGCGCCGCCTCGATCGCCGTGGTGACGAGCGCTGTCCCGCGGTTTTCGAGGAGGAGCCCGAACTGCTTCCCGTGCTCATCGAAAATGCCGTTGCCGTCGGCGGTGCGGTGCGGCGCCCCGGCGCCTATCCCGTCGCCGGGCCGGTGACGGCGGCCGATCTCGCTGCGATCGCGCAAGGGCTGATCGGCGGCACGTCGTCGCTGACCCTCGATGTCATCCGCGCGCGCGGCGCCGAAACCGTGCAGGAACGCATCGGTTCGGGCGGTGGCTCGGGCAGCTTCGGCGATGCGCTGGCGATGACGTCGCTTTCGCCGGGGGATGATCTGCGTTTCAACGCCGCGCAGGCGCAGTTCGAAACCGGCGCCGTGCTGTTGTCCGGGGAATTCAACCGCCCCGGGCTCTACTCGATCCGCAAGGGCGAGACGCTGGCGCAGTTGATCGCCCGTGCCGGCGGGGTGTCGCCGCTCGCCTATCCCTATGGCGCCATCTTCACGCGGCGGTCGGTGAAGGAATTGCAGCAGGAGGGCCTGCGCCGCACCAGCCGCGAGCTGACCACGGCGCTGTTGTCGATTTCGGCGCGCAAGGAAACGTCGGGCGACGCACTTCTGGCCGGGCAGGCGCTGATCAGCCAGCTGGCGACGGTCGAAGTGCCGGGCCGCGTTGTCATCGAAGCCGACCCGCGCGTGCTGACGGTGCGGCCCGATCTCGATACCGTGCTGGAAAGCGGCGATGCCATCGTCATGCCGAAACGGCCGAATTTCGTGCTGGCGCTCGGCGATGTCTCGAACCCCGGCGCGCTGCAGTTCGTGCCGGGCAAGCTGGCGCGCGACTATCTTCGCGAAGCCGGCGGCGCCCAGTCGACGGCCGACCGCGGCCGGGCGTTTCTGGTGCTGCCCAACGGCACCGCGATGCCATTCGGCGGTCGCGGCTGGGGCCGGGGCGGCGACATGACGGCCCCGCCGGGATCGACGATCATCGTGCCGAAGAACATCGATCCGCTGTACAAGCTGGAGGTTGCGCGCGACGTGGCTTCGATTTTCGGCAGCCTGATCACCTCCGTCGCCACCATCGGCCTGCTGGCGACGCGCTGATCGTCAGCGCGTCACCAGGGTGACGCTGATCCGCCGGTTGCGCGGGTCGGCGCGGTCGGCCGGGTTGAATGGATCGGTATCGGCAACGCCTTCGATGCGCCGGAAACGGGCATCGGCGATGCCGGCAGCGGAAAGCGCCTGGCGCGTGGCATCGGCACGCAGCGTGCTCAGCGTCCAGTTGTTGGCGCCGCGGCCGGCAAAGCCACGGCCATCGGTGTGGCCGCGGACGATCAACGGTTGCGGCGTCGCGCCGATGGCGATCGCCACCGCGCGGACCATGGCCCGCGCTTCGGGAGTCAGCACCGAAGTGCCCAGCCCGAACATCGAGAAATCGGCACGTTCGATCATGTCGATGCGCAACCCGTCGTGCACCCGCACGAAGCGGATCTGCCCCTTCAGGCCCTTGAGAGTCGGGTCGCCGGCGAGTCGCGCGATGATGATCCGCTCCACCTTGCGAAATCGCTCCTCCTCGGCGCTGCGCCGGTTGGCAGCCGGTTTGCCGGCGACGGGCGTCGATGCCGCGGCCATGGCACCGTCGCCAGATCCGCCGGTGACCGCCGTCGGCCGCTTGCCGTGCATGGTGTTGTGCGGCGCGGCGCCTTCCTCCGCCTCCAGCGAGCGGCCGCCCATGATGCCGTTCGATCCGCCGGAATTCTTCATCTGGATCAGCGTCGGCGTGAAATAATCGGCGATGCCGCGGCGCTGGTCCTCGTTGGTGGCGCCCAAAATCCACATCAGCATGAAGAACGCCATCATTGCCGTGACGAAATCGGCATAGGCGATCTTCCACGCGCCGCCGTGATGGGCGTGGCCGTGGTGCTTGGCCCGGCGGACGATGATCTCGGGCTCGATATGAAGCTCGGGCTTCATGGGGCAAACTCACGCAACGGGAACAAGGGTGACGCCTTCAACGCGCGGCGCGCAGGCCGTCGAAGACTTCGGCGAAACTGGGCTGGTTGTCGGGGCCGATCGCAGTGCGGGCCGCCTCGATCACCAGCGGCTGCGGCTGTCCCTTCAGGCTGGCGACGATGACGCGGCGCACCACCTGGTAGATTTCGCCATCCTGGTCGATCACTGCCTTCAGCCGCGTCGCGCAAGGCCCGATGATGCCATAGCTCAGCAGCACGCCCAAAAAGGTGCCGACCAGCGCCGATCCGATCATCGCGCCGAGCACCGATGGCGGTTGGTCGATCGACGCCATCGTCTTGATGACCCCCAGCACGGCCGCGACGATGCCGAGCGCCGGCAGCGCATCCGACATCGTCTGCAACCGCTCCACCGGTTTCAGCGCGGCGGTATGGTGCGTTTCGATCGCCTGTTCGATGACTTCCTCGACGGCGTGCGGGCTCAGCGTGCCGGTGGAAACGACCAGCAGCCGCATCGTGTCGGTCAGCAGGTGCAGGAACACCGGTTCCTTCAGGAATTGCGGATATTCGGCAAAGATGCTCGACGTTTTCGGGTCTTCGATGTGCGGCTCCACGGCCACGGCGCCGTCGTTGCGGTACATCTTCATCAGCCGCGCGGTCAGGAAGATCGCAGCGCTGTAATCGCCCTTCTTGAACTTGGGCCCCTTGACGATGGCGACAAAGCCGCCGGCGATACCCTTGATGCCGCGGATATCGGTGGCGACGAGCGTTGCCCCGGCGGCAGCACCGCCGATGATGAGCATTTCGTGCGGAAGCGCATGCAGCACCACGCCGATGTTGCCGCCGGTCAACGCAAAGCCACCGAACACCATGACGATCAGTACAACGAGGCCGATGACCGAGATCAACGCTGCATCCCTTGGCCCCCGGGCCTGGCACCGTGCCAACCGTCACAGCGGATTACGGCGCGCCGACGGCGGCGCTGAGGGCGGCGATGGGTTAACGTCTGCAAGCCCTCAGCGCAGCAGGTCCCACAGGCTGATGCTGGCGGTCCGCGCGAAACTGCCCTGTGCTGCTTGCAGCACCGTCACCAGCCGCTGCAGCCGGGCGATGCCTTCGACCATATCGAGGTCCTCCAGCTTCGACAGGTCGGACTTCGTCGCCAGCGCGGTGCGATCAAGGCGATAGCTTTCCGAATCGAGCCGTGCCAGCCGAGCGCCGGCGGTGGCACGGGCATCGGCGAGGCGATCGACATGGCCGTCGATGCCGGCCAGCGTCTTTTCGAGATCGGCGGCGCGCACCGTCTTGTCGGGTTCGATCAGTGCTGCCGCCAGCGTATCGAGCGTCGCGAACAGATCCTCGGCACCCGTTGCGGCATCGGTAACCCCCAGGGCCCGCGGCCCTTCGATGCCGGTGGCGACCAGCGCATTGCCCACCGCCAGCCGCGGCGCCTGGCCGGCGCCCTGCCAGACCATCACGCCGGCGGCATCGCGAACATAGGCCGGGCGATCCGCACGGGCGCCGCCGAACAGCCGCTCGCCATCGCTGCCGCGCGCATCGGCGAGGCCGGTGAGCTGTTCGGCCAGTTCGCCGACTTCGCCGGCAAGGATGGCGCGATCGGCGGGGGCCATCGTCGCGTTGTTGCCCTGCAACGCCAGTTCGCGAACCCGCTGGACCAGGTTGGTGATGCCTTCCAGCGCGGTATCGGTCGCTGCCAGCCGACGCGCGCCGGCGTCGATGGCGCGGGCCAGGATTTCGCCGCTGCGATCCTCGCGGCGCAGGCTGCTGGCGCGGGCCCAGGCGATGGGATCGTCGGCCGGCGTGCCGAGCTTTTTCGTCGTGGCGATTTCCACCTGCACGGCATCGATGCGAGCCTGTAGACGCGACAGGCGATCGACGCTGGCGGCATGGGTGGCGCTGGTGTTGACCTGGGTCATCCCGCCACCTGCAGCAGCGTGTCGAACAGCGCGCGGGCCGCGGCGATCACCTGGGCATTGGCGCGATAGGCCGCCTGCAACCGGGTTAGTTCCGCCGCTTCGCGATCGAGGTCTACCCCCGACACCGCATCGGCAGCCCGTGCCGTGTCGTCCTTGACGGCGCTTGCCGTGTCGATCAGGCGGCGGGTTTCGGCGATGCCGGTGGCAAGGCGGGCGATGCCGGCATCCAGACCCGCCTCCAGCGTCGAACCGCCGGCGGCGCTGCGGCGGACGCCATCGAGGCGGCGGATGTTGCCATTGTCGTTGCTGCCGGCGCCGGTGACGTCGATGCGAAAACTGTCGCCTTCGCGCGGCGTGCCGGTGATGGTGATCGAAAAACCGGCACCGGCGATCGGCGTGCCGTCTACGGCGGCGCTCGCCAGCAGCGTGCCGGTGGCGATATCGCTGATTTCGGCGATGCCGCCGGCAGCGATCCGCACGGCATAGGGCGGCGCCGGCGCAAAGGCAGCGGCCGCGGCATCGATGCTGACGGCCAGTGTCGCCCCCCCGGCGTTGCGCGGATCGGCATCGACAAGATAGCGGTCCGCCAGCGCCAGCCGTTCGGCCGCCACGGGCCGCAGTGACAGGCCGATCGCGCCGCCGGCCGGCAGCAGGGTCCAGCTGTCACCGGTCGCGGCACCGGCACCGGGCCGGACGGTGACGCCATCGAGGCTGAGCGGCCCGGTTCCGGTGACGCTGGCGCTGCCGTCGCTGCGCGCCAGGCTCCAGCCGCCGGGCTCGCGCAACAGGCGATAGCCGCCGGGCGCCAGCGTCGCGCCATCGGCGATTTCGAAATCGATCCCGGCGGTGCCGGCGTTGGCGGCGCCATCGGAAAGCAGCAGCGTCTGCGTCGCGAACAGCGGCGTTCCGGGGTCGCCCAACGCATCGGCGCCGGCGGCGTGCCAATCGTTGACGGAAGTTGCGAAGCGATCGGCCAGCGCGTCGATATCGCTGCGCATCGCGGCGAGGCGCGCTGCCGCCTCCAGCAGGCCGGCGAGGCGGCCGCTGGCCGGCAATCGCACCGCTTCGGCGCTGTGCGTCGGATCGAGTACCAGTTCGGCGCCGCTCGGGCCGGCCCGTGCTGCAACCGGCACCGCGCTGCCGAACGTCGGCACCAGCAGGCGCGCGCCGGCGCCGCTGCCCAACCGCACGGCAACTGTGCCGCGCGGGCCTTCGCTGACACTGATCTTCACGCGATCGGCGATTTCCGCGAGCAACCGGTCGCGACTGTCGAGCAGGCCGTTGGCGGCACTGCTGCCGCTTTGCGTCCGGCGCAATTCCTCGTTGACCCGCGCCAGCGCCGCCGTGGCATCGTTCAATTCGTCGGCAGTCAGTGCCAGCGCGCCATCCAGGTCGCTTGCCAACCGGCCGAGCTGGCTGCCCAGCCCCGAAAAGCCGGTCGCTGCCTGGTCGAGCCGATCGATGAAGATTTGCCGGGCCGCCAGCGAAGTCGGGGCGGCGGCAAGATCGGTGCCGGCATCGAAAGCACCGGCGATGCGCGCTTCGAGGTCGCTCGACTGCACCAGTGTCTGCAAGCGTTCCAGCCAGTCGCCGCGCACCGCCACCCGGGCGTGGTCGCCCGATGCGCCGCGCGCTGCCGTCAGCTTCAGTGCATCGGTGGCGCGGCCGACCGGCGCCGCGACGACGCCGGCGCCGCCGCTGTTGTCCCGACTGGTCGGCGTGCCGGCGGCACCCGGCCTGGCTTCGAGGGCGATGGTGCGGCGGACATAGCCGGCACTGTCGGCATTGGCGACATTGTCGCCGGTTACCACCAACGCCGCCTGATAGGCCCGCACGCCGGCAGCACCCAGGCCGAGCAGATCGGTCACCGCGGCGCCCCCTTCGGCTGCGCGGTCGCCAGCGTCGCGGCGAGCCCGAGCGGTGCCGCCCGCGCAATGGCTTCGGCACGGATCCGATCGGTCAGTTCGCGAGTCCGCCCGGCGCCGGCGTCGCTGCCCAGGCCGTCGTCGCCCAGCCGGGCGGCCCGCGCCGTTGCCAGCAGGCGTTCGATGATCAGCGCTTCGAAGCGCCGCGCCGTTTCGGCATCCGTGCTGCCACGCGCCGGCGCCCGGTGCAGCGGCAGGCCGGCAGCAGGCGGCCGCACGTCCATCAGATCACCACCAGTTCGGCGCGCAGCGCGCCGGCGGCTTTCAGCGCTTCCAGGATTGCCACCAGATCGCCCGGCGCTGCACCAAGCGCGTTGACGGCATCGACGATGTCGCCCAGCCGGGCGCCGGGCGCGAACAACTGCATTCGCGCCGGGGCTTCGCCGGCATCGACGTTCGACTGCTGGGTGACGACGGTGCGGCCGGCAAAGCCTCCCGGCTGGCTCGCTTGCGGGCTTTCGCTCACGCGCACCGTCAGCGCGCCATGGGCGACGGCGGCCGGCAGGATGCGCACTTCGCCGCCGATGACAACGGTGCCGGTGCGGGCGTTGACGATCACGCGTGCGGGTGGCGCCGGCAGCGCGACATCGAGGCTTTCGATCCGCGATGCCAGCGCGATGCGGGCGGGCACTTCGGCCGGCGCGCGGATGACGATCGTCGTCGCATCCTCTGCATCGGCGAGCGGCGGGATCAGCCCCGGCGCCAGCGCCGCGTTGATCGCATCGGCAACCAGGCGCGCCGCAGTGAAATCGACATCGTTGAGGTCGAGCCGCAACGTCTCGCCAGCGGCAAAGGGCGAGGCCGCCGCGCGTTCGACACTGGCGCCGCCGGGAATCCGCCCCGACGACGGCGTGCCGACGACGATTTTCGATCCGTCGCGGCCTTCGGCGCCAAAGCCGCCGACCGCCAGATTGCCCTGCGCCAGCGCGTGCACTTCGCCATCGGCGCCCTGCAGCGGCGCCAGCAGCAGCGTGCCGCCGCGCAGCGATTTCGCCTGGCCGAGCGCCGCGACGGTGACATCGAGACGCTGGCCGGGCTTGGCAAAGGCCGGCAGTTCGGCCGTGATCATCACCGCAGCTGCGTTCTTCAGCAGCGGGTTCAGCCCCGGCGGTAGCGTCACGCCCAGCCGTGCGGCCGCCGATTTCACCGATTGCATGGTGAGTTCGAGGTTCTGGTCGCCGGTGCCGCTCAGCCCGACGACGATGCCATAGCCGGTCAGCGCGTTGCTGCGCACCCCGGCAAAGCGAGCGATATCCTTGATCCGTTCGGCCGCCGCCGGGCCGGAGCCGATCAGCAGCAGCGCCGGCAGCAGCCACCGCGCCGTCACAGCGGCACCACCTTGCCGAAGAACCGCGCCAGCCAGCCCTGGCGGCTCTGGTCGGCAACCTGGCCGGTGCCCGAATAGCGGAAGCGTGCATCGGCAACCCGCGTCGACGGCACGCTGTTGTCGGCACCCAGGTCATCGGTTCGCACCAGCCCGGTCAGTTGCAATTGTTCCTCGCCGCGATTGAGCGTCGTGCGCTTTTCCCCCGCAATGCGCAGCACCCCGCCGGGCAGCACTTCGGCAACGGTGACGGTGATCTCGCCGAACAACTGGTTGTCCTGCGCCGCGGCGCCGCTGCCCTTGAAGCCCTGTGTCGATCCGCCCTGCAACAGCCCCGGCGGCACATAGCTGAACGGCGGCGCCTGCGGCAGCCGGATATCGGTGTTGCCGTCGCGGTTGCTGTCGGCAGTCGCCGATTTGCGCGCCTGGGTGCGTTCGACCAGGCGGATGGTGATCAGGTCGCCCACCCGCCGCGCCCGGCGATCGGCAGCGAGGCCGACGAAGGTTGCAGGGTTGTAGAGGCTGCCCGAGGCCTGCGCCGCGGCGATCACCGGCGGTGGCGGCGGCAGCGTAGCCGCCACCGGCGGCGCCCGGCCGAAGCCTTCGTTGGCACAGGCGGCGATCAGCAGCAGCGGCAACCAGAGCAGCGCCCGCCCTGCCGGGCCGAGGCTGGCCCAGAAATCAGACATTCTGCGTGACATAGCGGGCCATTTCATCGGCGGCGTTGATGATCTTGGCATTCACCTCATAGGCGCGCTGCGTCTCGATCATGTCGACCAGTTCCTGCACCGTCGAAACGTTCGAACCCTCCAGCGCGCCCTGGCGCAGCGCCCCCATGCCGTCGGTGCCCGGTGGCCCGGCGAGAGGTGGCCCGCTGCCGGCGGTTTCGAGATAGAGGTTGTCGCCCTGCGGGCTGAGCCCGGCCGGGTTGGCAAAGCGCGTCAGCGTGATCTGCCCGGCTTCCACCGGTGCCGCCTGGCCGGCGACCTGCACCGAAACCAGGCCATCGGCGGCGATGGTGATCTGTTGGGCGCCATCGGGAATGGTGATCGGCGGGGTCAGCCGCAGGCCCCCGGCCGTGACCAGTTCGCCGGCGGCGGACAGCTTGAACCCGCCGTCGCGGCTATAGGCCTGGCCGCCATCTGCCAGCGTCACGGTGAAAAAACCCTGGCCTTCGATGGCAAGATCGAGGGCATTGTCCGTCTGCACCGGCGCACCCTGGGCATGGATACGCTCGGTGCCGCCGACGCGGACGCCGGTGCCGGTGCCCAGCCCGGTGGCGAACTGGCCATCGCCGCCCGAGGCAGCGCCTGGGTTGCGCGGATCCTGATACATCATGGTGACGAAACTGGCCCGGTCGCGCTTGAAACCGGTGGTATTCACATTGGCGAGGTTGTTCGAAATCGTCTTCATGCGCTGGTCGAGCGCATCGAGCCCCGACCGGGCGATCTGCAGGGCGTTGGTCATGCGAAGCTTCCCTAATTGCCGGACGACATCAGCCGCGCCGAACGTTCATCGATGTCCTTGGCGATGCCGAGCAGCCGGGCGTTAACCTCGAAACCGCGCTGGCCTTCGACCAGTTCGGCAAGCGCCGCCGATGTGCGGACGTTGGCGCCTTCCAGCATGCCCGTCGAAAGCCGTGCCGCCGGGTCGGTCGGCAGCGGCTGGCGGGAAACGAACAGGCCGTCGCTGCCCTTGTCGAGCCCGCCGAGGCTGCTGCCGTCGACCAGCTTGAGCTTGCCGATCGCCGTCGCGACATCGCCGATGCGCGCGCTCATGGCGCCGTCGGGGGCGATTTCCAGCGTCGCACCGGCCGGCACCGTCAGCGGCACGCCGCCGTCGCCGATCAGGATATGCCCATCGCCGGTCTGGACGACACCGGCGCTGGTAACGCTCAGGTCGCCGCGCCGCGTATAGGCTTCGGTGGCACTGCCGCCGACGACGGGGCCCTGCACCGCCGCCCAGGCATCGCCGATCAGCGCGATGTCGAGCGGCCGACCGGTGGCGACGATCTCGCCGGCCTCGCGCGGGGTCGCGACGCTCGGCGCGCCGGCCTGGGCGCGGCTGCTGCCGGCAGTGCCGGGCGACAGATAGCGGCCTTCGGCAACAACCAGTTCGCGGCGAAAGCCGGTGGTGCCAGCGTTGGCCAGATTGTTGGCAGTGACCAACTGTGCCCGCTCGCGCGCCGCCAGCCCCGTCAGTGCCGTGTAGATCAGCCGGTCCATCGCCAATCACCCCATCAGCTGCGCATGTTGATCATGGTCTGCAGCAGTGTCGTGTCGGTCTCCATCGCCTTGGCATTGGCCTGGAAATTGCGCTGCGCTGCGATCAGCCCGACGAGTTCGATGGTCAGATCGACGTTCGATCGTTCGAGGCTGCCCGAAAGGATCGTGCCAAGTCCTTCGCGGCCGGCTTCGCTGATGATCGGCAGGCCCGAACCCGGCGACGCGGCATAGCTGGCATCGCCGACCTGTTTCAGACCCTGCGGATTGGGAAACAGCGCCAGCGCCAGCCGGCCGAGCACCCGCACCTCGCCGTTGCTGAAACTGGCGGTCAGCGTGCCGACATCATCGAATGCGACACTTTCCAGCTGGCCGGCCGGAAAGCCGTCCTGATCGATGCGGCGGCGGTTGAAGCCGCCCGATTGCTGGGTCGTGGCACTGCCGTGATCGAGCGCCAGCGCCATCGGGCCGCCCCCCGACGTCGGAGTGAACGGATCGAAGGCAAAGGGCGCCGCCGGCGAGGTCAGCACGCCCGAGGTATCGAACAGCATCGGGATGCCGCCGGTGCCGCCGACCGTCAGTTCCTGGCCGCCGACAAGCACATGCGCGGTCCATTTGTGCGTCGGATCGGGCACCGTCGGCAGCCCTGTCTTGACGTAATAGATCGTCGCATCAAGCGGATTTCCCAGCGAATCGAACACGGTAACCGATGTCGAATGGTTGAAGCTGGCCGGATCGGCGGGATTGAACACATAAGGGTTGGTCGGCGTGTAGATCGGTTTGTCGGGGATCACCGTCGCATCGGACGGCAGGTTGACGCTCAGCGCGATGCTGGACGTAACCTGCGGCAAGCCGGCGGTCAGCGGCAGCCGGGCCGAAACCGTGGAGGCGAGATCGGTGGAAAGCACGCTGCCGTCGGTGGTCGTCGGGAACAGTTGCAGTTTGCGGCCGGCCGGATCGACGACATAGCGTTCGACATCGACTCCGAAGCCGCCGGCGCGGGTGAAATTGACGTTGGAATCACCGGGTCCGCTCTTCACGGTGAAGAAGCCCTGGCCGGAAATCGCCAGATCGAGGCTGGAATCCGAACTTTCGATCGGCCCCTGGCGGAATTGCTGCGCCACCGAACGCACGCTGGTGCCCTGGCCGATCAGCCGCGAATTGGCCTGGGTGGGCGACGCTGCAATGATGTCGCCGAAGGTGACTCGGCTGCGCTTGAAGCCGTTGGTGCCGACGTTGGCGATGTTGTTGGCCAGTGTCGAAAGCTCGATCTGGGCGCCGGCAAGGCCGGAAATCGATGTGTAGAAGGCCATGGCGTCAGGTCTCCGTGGCTGCCGGGGTGGCAGGGATGGTCTCGGGCGCTTCGGCTGCGCCGGATTGCGGCGCCCCGGCCGCGCCGGCTTGCGTCGCCAAGGCTGCGCCGGCAGGCAGCTGGGTTCGCTGGCTGGCAGCGATCAGCGCATCCAGCTTGTCGGCGATGCGAGCGAGGGCGTTGTTGGTTTCGGTAATGCCGCTGACGGTCGAAAACTGCGCCAGCTGCGCGACATATTCGCTGTTGTCGACCGGCTTGGTCGGGTCCTGATTCTTCAGTTGCGCGGTCATCAGCGCGAGGAAATCGGCCTGATCGAGCGTTGTCTTGTACGGCTTCACGCCGGGCGTCGCAGCGACCGGGATGGCGGCAGGAAGGCCATTGGCAACGCCGTTGGCAGGAGCAGGGATGCTGGCCATGTTCAGCGGCCCAGTCGCAGTGTGTCGAACGCCAGCGCCTTGGCAGCGCTCAGCACTTCGACGTCATTGGCATATTGGCGCGCGGCTTCGACCATTTCGACAAGCTCCTGGTTGGGATCGACGGCGGCTTGCCAGACCTGGCCCTGCGCATCGGCAAGCGGGTGGTTCGGATCGAACCGGCGTTCGGGGGTGCCGGTCGGCACGATGCGTTCGACGTTGATGGTGCCATCGGCGGCCGTGGCGAACACCGGTTTCAGGGCGCGATAGGCGCCGGCCTCGCTGCCGGCGACCGCGCCGGCATTGGCAAGGTTCGATGCGATGGTGTTCAGCCGGACCAATTGCGCCGACATCGCCCGGCCGGAAATGGCGAAGATATCGCTCATTCGCCGCCACGCAGTGCCGACATGACGGTCTGGATGCGGCCGGTCAGGAAGCTGAGCGAGGCCTGATATTGCAGCGCATTGCGCGCGAATTCGGTCTGTTCGGTGGCAAGCTCGACCGTGTTGCCGTCTAGGCTGGCCTGCACCGGCACGCGAAACCGCAACTGTTGTGCCCCCAGCGCGGCGCCGAAGCCGTCACCGCCGCGCAGGCTGGCGGCGATATCCATGTCGCGCGCCTTGAAGCCCGGGGTGGCGGCGTTGGCGATGTTGCCGGCAATCACTTCCAGGCGCTGGCTGCGCAGGCGCAGTGCATCGGCGTGGATGCCGAACTGGCGATCGATCAGGTCCATGGGCAGTGCCTCCATGGCGATCCCAAAGCAAGGCCCGTGCCAAACGGCGTTGCAGAAGGTTCGCAGCGTTCGCCGGGCCCGCTTGCGGCGAGCGGCTGCCGGCAAGCGGCAAGCGCTGGCCAATCCGGCGCGAGACGGTCGCCGGCGCCGCCGGGCCCGGCAGCTGGCGCGGAAATTGCTGGGCAGTGGCCGGACCCATCCGGAGGAATTGCTGACATGCTGATCGTACTTGCTGCCCTTGCCGGGCCGTTGCTGCTGCCGCCGCCGCGCCTGCAGGCGATGGTCGAAGGCTTTGCCGGTGTGCCGGCGCTGGTCGATCCGCGCCTGCTGCTGCCCGATTGCCCGGCGCCGGTGCTCGGCTGGGCCGGGACGGGCAGTGTCGAGGTGCGCTGCACCGCGCCGGCTTGGCGCGTTTTCGTGTCCGTCGGCGCACGGCCGGCAGTTCTGCAACCATCGGAACCGCCGGCAACCGCCGTCCGAACGGCACCGCCGGTGATCCGCCGCGGCGATCGGGTCATGCTCGAAGCCGTCGGCGAGGGCTTCACCGTCGGCATCGAAACCACTGCAGCCGCCGATTCCCGCGACGATCGGGTGGCGTTGCGCAGCCCGAGCGGCCGCAGCCTCACCGGCACCATCGGCAGCGACGGCCGCGTGCGAACATCAAGGTTGGGTGCCGGGAGGTTAAGCGCTGCCGCCGGCGGTCGTTAACCGCGATGCCGGCGGCATTCTGCCGTTCGTTGCCGGCATGACGGGCAAGGACACAAGCGCCATGGACGCAATCGGACGCACGCCGGGATTGACGGCCATGGCCAGCGACACCCGCGCCGGTGCCGCCGAGGCAAAGACCACGCTGGCCACAAGGGCCGGCGCCTTTGCGCCCTCGGCGCCCAAAAGCGCGACCGCGGAACTGTCTCCACTGGCTCGCGACATGGCCGCGTCCCCGCCCGTCGATACGGCGCGCGTCGACCAGCTGCGCGATGCGATCATCCGCGGCGATTATCGCCCCGAACCCCTGAAAATCGCAGCGGCGATGCTGGCGCTCGAAGCGCCGGCGCGCGGCTGAAAGGACGCACCATGGCCAGCGCCGGAAACGTCGCCATCGCCGATTCAACCGCAGCCCCAGCGCCTGCCGACGATGCAACCAGCTTCGCCCGGCTGGTGGTGGCCATTCGTGCCGAAATCGCTGCGCTGGAAAGCGAGGACGCGGCCCGCATCGAAGCCGCCACCAGCGACAAGGTGACGGCGCTGGCCCGCGTCGAAGCCGATATCGCCGCCGGCACGCCGCCCGATCGCGCCCTGCTCGAACAGGCGCGCGACCTCAACGCCGAAGCCGCCCTGCGGGCTCGCGGCAAGCAGATCGCCGTCGAAAAGCGGCTGGCGCTGGTGTCGACCGCGGCCGGCCGCCCGGCGCCGCTCGTCTACGGCCGCAATGGCCGCTGGGCCTGATCCTCGCCTGCTGTCGCCCGGCTGGCACGGGACTTGCTGAACAGCTGGCAACACCCGGCGCTTTGCCGGTGCCGGGGGGAGGGGCGATGCAAACCGAGACAATCTCCGACCGCCGCGCCGGCACCGCGATCGCCGCCGCCACCGCTGCGGTGCGTGATGCCGCCATCCGCACCGGCGTCGATTTTTCCTATCTGCTGACCCAGGCGAGGATCGAATCCGGGCTGAACGCCGGCGCTCGCGCTGCCACTTCGTCGGCCCGCGGGCTGTTCCAGTTCACCGCCGGCACCTGGCTGGAAACCGTCCGCCGCCACGGTGCCGACCATGGCCTCGGCTGGGCGGCGGATGCGCTGGCCAGTGGTGCCGCCCAGGCCGGATCGGCACTGCGCGCGACGATCCTGTCGCTGCGCGACAATGCCGATGCTGCCGCGCTGATGGCCGGGGAGCTGGCTCGCGACAATGGCGCCGCGCTGCAGGCCCGTGGTCATACCGCCGGCCCGACCGAGCTCTACATGGCGCATTTCCTCGGCCAGGCCGGCGCCGCGAAATTCCTTTCGGCCCTCTCCGCCGCCCCCGATGCCGCGGCCGCCGCCGTCGTTCCGGATGCCGCCGCCAGCAACCGCGGCGTGTTCTTCGGCACCGATGGCGCGCCGCGATCGCTGGCTGCCGTCTACCAGCGTTTCGCCGGCCGTTTCGATGCAGGGGCAGCTTCGCCCGCCACCGGGAATGCCCTGCCGCCGGCCGGCAATGCCCTGCCGCCGGCCGGCAAAGCCCTGCCGGGCCGGCCGGTTACGCCGACCACGCCCAACCTTGCAACCCCGGCACTCGCCGCGCGCGCTGCCTATCTGCTGCTCGCCGAGCTCGGCGGGTGAGCATCGTCTCGCTACCCCGCCTCGGCGCGGTGCTGCGCGGCGCCGATCCGCGCGCGGCACTGCTGCCCGCCGCTATTCTCTGCCTTGTGCTGCTAATGATCGTGCCGCTGCCGGCGCTGCTGCTCGATGTGTTCTTCATCCTCAACATCGGCATCGCGCTGATCGTGCTGATGGTCGCCATCAACACCCGCAAGCCTCTCGATTTCTCCGCCTTTCCGACCGTGCTGCTGTTCGCCACCCTGCTCCGGCTTGCCCTCAACGTGGCTTCGACCCGTGTCGTCCTGGTGCATGGCCATGAAGGCACCAGCGCTGCCGGCAATGTCATCGAAGCGTTCGGCGCCTTCCTTGTCGGCGGCGATTATGTCGTCGGCATCTTCGTCTTTGCCGTGCTGATGATCATCAACCTGGTCGTCATCACCAAGGGCGCCGGCCGGGTTTCGGAAGTCGCGGCGCGTTTCACCCTCGATGCGCTGCCCGGCAAGCAGATGGCGATCGATGCCGATCTGAACGCCGGGCTGCTAACCGCCGACGAAGCCCGCCGCCGCCGGCAGGAGGTTGGCCAGGAAGCCGATTTTCACGGTGCCATGGATGGCGCGTCGAAATTCGTGAAGGGCGATGCCGTGGCCGGCGTGCTGATCCTTGCGATCAACATCGTCGGCGGGCTGATCCTCGGCGCCGCTCAGCACGACCTCAGCCTTGCCGACGCCGCGCGCATCTACCTGCTGCTTGCCGTCGGCGATGGCCTTGTGGCGCAGGTGCCGGCGCTGCTGCTGTCGATCGCTGCAGCCATGGTGGTGACGCGGGTGGGGCAGGAGGGGCTGGCCGGGCAGGTCAGCAGCCAGTTCGCCAGCGCTTCGGCCTGGGCGCCGGTGGCGGGGATGCTCGGGCTGCTCGGCCTGCTGCCGGGGATGCCGCACCTCATCATCCTCGCCGCCGCCGGCGGGGCAGGAGCGCTCGCCTGGAAATTGCGCGCGCCGGCGGTGGCGCCCGAAG
>JBBQWE010000041.1:0-21152 GCA_038210855.1 Sphingomonadales bacterium
ACCGCGCCGCGGCGTTGCGCGCCTGGGGCGGCGGCCATCGCGAAGCGCTGAAGGTGCTGCAGCGCGACCTGCGCAACGCCCCCGACGCCGCTCGCGCCCGGCTGAAGCAGCTTCTTGCCGAGGCGACGGCGCTGAGCGCCGCGCTGCGCACCGGGGTCGGGGCAGCGCCGCTGGCCAGCTTGCGGATTTCGATCGTGATGCCGTTCGGCAATGATTCCTTCCGGGTGCGCGTGACAGCCGGCATGGACGACGATGCCGACGATCGCCTCGTCCTCGATGCGCGCGGCCCCGGCGCACCGGCGGCGTTCGCCACCCGCGACATCGTCTATGTCGATCCCCGCCAGCTCGCCCGGGGGCGGTCGTTCATGACCAAATACGAACGTGCGCTGGTGCGGCCGACCCTTGCCTCGATCCTCGCCGTCCCCATATTTGCAGCGGCCGGGCAGCTCGCGGTCGATCCCGGCGCCCGCACGATGCCGATCGCGGTGTTCTGCGTCGATAGTGACGGCGCGCTGGGGTTGGAGTATGCGGACAACGGGTTCATGCTCTGGCTTGCCGAAGTCACCGAAGCCTTCGGCGAGATCGTCGCGGGACTGCGCAAGAGGGAAACCGATTGATGGATGACATGAACCTTCGGGATTACGCCGTACTCGCCGCCACGCCGGTGACGGCGGAAGAAGCCAGCCGGCACGTCCATGTCTCCGGTCGCAAGATGCCGCCGTTCAGCCCGGAAGCGCTGGAACGCATCCGCAAGGCGCGCGAGGCGTCACACGTGATCCTTACCCGCCAGGCCGAATAGCGGCCCCTGGCGGAAACCCTGTCCTACACCGTTGCGGCTGTGGCATGGCCGATGGTGATTGCCGACAGGGCGGACGCCGGGGAGGGCGACGAGAATGCAAAAATCCCGGAATCCGTAAAATATGTAAAATAGCCGGCCTTCAGTCGTGCTGCGGCTGGCGCGCCGTCGGCCATGGATCGGCAAGGTCTTCCAGCAATATTTCAAGGACTTCGATGTGAGCCCGCAGCGCCGCGGTGCCGGCGAAGGTCAGTACCAGCCAGTCGCTGTCGACGCTCAGCGACAGCAGCACCAGCACGGCTGCGGGGTCGCGCGGCCAGCCCTGGCGCTGCACCGCACCGACGGTTTCGAAGCGCAGCGCAGCGCGGACCCGGCTGCCGCCACCCGCTTCGCGGCGGTAGCGGTTGATGAGCGCCACCAGCCGGCGGCCGCGACGGTCGATGGCGATGTCGGCCACCCGCAGCGTCGCATCCTGCAGCAGCGCCGACAGCGCCGGCAGGTCCGCCTCGTCCTGGCCGATCAGGTGCAGGCGGTCGGGGGTGGTATCCGGCAACGCTTCAACCGTCCGAAATGCGCTCGATATCGGCGCCGACGGCAGACAGTTTTTCCTCCAGCCGTTCATAGCCGCGATCGAGGTGATAGACGCGGTTGACGGTGGTTTCGCCGCTGGCGGCAAGGCCGGCGAGAACGAGGCTCATCGATGCTCGCAAATCGGTTGCCATCACCGGCGCGCCAGTCAGGCCGACGACGCCGCGAACGACCGCGGACCGGCCGCGAACCGTGATGTCAGCACCCATCCGCGACAATTCGGGAACGTGCATGAAGCGGTTTTCGAAGATCGTCTCGGTCAGCATCGAAGCGCCTTCGGCGACCGTCAGCATCGACATGAACTGTGCCTGCATGTCGGTCGGAAAGCCGGGGTAGGGGGCGGTCGAGATGTTGACGCCGTGCAGCCCGTTCAATCGCTTGACCGACAGCCCGTCCTCGGTCGGTGTCACTTCGACGCCGGCTTCGCGCAGCGACGAGAGTGTCGATCCGAGATCGGCTTCGGAGGCGCCGACGAGCTCGACGGCGCCGCCGGCAATGGCCGCGGCACAGGCATAGCTGCCCGCCTCGATCCGGTCGGGCATTACCGCATAGGTGGCGCCGTGCAGGTCCCGCACCCCGGCGATGCGCAGCCTTTCGGTGCCGATGCCGTCGATCTTTGCCCCCATCGCGACGAGGCAGCGGCACAGATCGACGATTTCGGGCTCGCGCGCCGCGTTTTCCAGCAGCGATTCGCCGCGCGCCAGCACGGCCGCCATGATGGCGTTTTCGGTGGCCCCGACCGAAACCAGCGGGAATACGAAATGTCCGCCGCTCAGCCCGCCCTTCGCTGTCGCCCGGACATAGCCGGCGGCAAGCTCGATTTCGGCGCCGAGGTATTCGAGGGCCTTCAGGTGCAGGTCGATCGGCCGGTTGCCGATGGCGCAGCCGCCGGGCAGCGACACGGTCGCTTCGCCGGCCCGCGCCAGCAGCGGCCCGAGCACCAGGATCGAGGCCCGCATCTTGCGAACGATGTCATAGGGCGCGACCGTCGAGGTGATGCGGTTGGCGCGAAGGGTCATCACCCGGCCGAATTCGTCGGGGTGGGTGCCCTCGATCGTCGTCGACACGCCGTGGTTGTTGAGAAGATGGCCGAAAGTATCGATATCGGCCAGTCGCGGCAGGTTGCGCAGGGTCAGCGGCTCATCGGTCAGCAGCGCACAGGGCATGAGCGTCAGGGCGGCGTTCTTGGCGCCGGAGATCGGGATGCGGCCGGAAAGCGGCTTTCCGCCGCGAATGACGATCTTGTCCATCGCCGGGACTTAGCGGAGCGCGGCCCCCTTCGCCAGTGGCGGCTCAATCGGCGCTTTCCGGCAGGCCGCGGCGCCGCCGGGCGATCAGCGCGCCGATGGCCAGGCCAAGCGCGATCAGCGCGCCGTCGCCGCTGTCGAGATTGCCGAGGCCGGCAAATACGGGCGGCGCAAGCACGGATCCGGGCACCAGGATCGACAGGACAACGGCAACACGCATCGGACAACGCACCTCGACTGCTTCACTGCCTGATAAGAGCCTCCGATGACGAATTGATTGATTTCGAGGCGTTTTCCGGATGTGCAACGCAAAGTTCACACAGGGCCCCGCCGCAGCAGCGACAGGCTGTAGACGGCAAGGCCGGCCCAGATGCAGCCGAAGGCCAGCAACGCCCCGGCGTCGATCGGCTCCGCGAACAGGAAAATTGCCTGCAGGAACGCCATCGACGGCGCCAGATATTGCATCAGGCCGAGCGTCGCGAGCGGCAGCCGCCGCGCCGCCAGCCCGAACAGCAGCAGCGGCACCGCAGTCAGCACGCCGCCCGCCGCCAGCAGCCCCAGCACCGGCAGCGGCCAGCCGAACGGCCCGCCAGGATGCAGGCCCAGGAACGCGGCGGCGAACGGTGCCAGCAGCAGCGATTCGATCAGCAGGCCGGTCGCGGCATCGACGTCGGCACGCTTGCGGATCAACCCGTAGGTGCCGAACGACACCGCGAGGACAAGACTGATCATCGGCAGTTCGCCATGCGAGATGGTCTGCACCGCAACGCCCAGCGCCGCCAGGCCGACAGCGATGCGCTGCCCGAGTGTGAGCCGTTCCCCGAGCAGCGCAACGGCGAACAGGATGCTGACCAGCGGGTTGATGAAATAGCCGAGCGCCGTGTCGAGAACGCGGCCGTCGAGCACCGCCCAAGTGTAGACCAGCCAATTGGCGGCAATGCACAGCGAACTTGCCGCCAGTTGCAGCATCAGCCGCGGGCGGGCCAGCGCCGCCCGCAGCCGCGCGCCGCCGCCGATGGCCGCCACCACCAGCGCCATGACGAGCACGGTCCACAGGATCCGGTGCGCCAGCACGGCACCCGCCGGCACGCCGGCGAGCAGTTTCAGGTACATCGGCAACAGGCCCCAGATCAGATAGGCGCCGGCGCCGGCTGCCAGCCCTCGCCGATCGAGCCCGGCCGCTACCGGCGCAGCACGGGAGGCTTCCGTCACAGCCGCGGCAGCGTCACGCCGGTCTGCCCCATGTATTTGCCGGCGCGGTCGGCATAGCTCACCTCGCACGGCTCGTTGCCTGCCAGGAACAGGAACTGGCACGCGCCTTCATTGGCATAGACCCGCGCCGGTAGCGGGGTGGTGTTGGAGAATTCGAGCGTGACATGGCCTTCCCATCCGGGTTCCAGCGGCGTGACGTTCACGATGATCCCGCATCGGGCATAGGTCGATTTGCCGAGGCAGATGACCAGCACGTCGCGCGGGATCCGGAAATATTCGATGGTGCGCGCCAGCGCGAAGCTGTTCGGCGGAATGATGCAGCAATCGGTCTTGCGATCGACGAAGCTGTTCGACGAAAAATTCTTCGGGTCGACGACCGCCGAATCGACGTTGGTGAAGATCTTGAACTCGTCGGCGACGCGGGCGTCATAGCCATAGGACGACAGGCCGTAGGAGATGCAGCCGTCGCGCTGCTGCCGCTCGACGAACGGCTCGATCATGCCGGTGGCCAGCGCCGTTTGCCGAATCCAGCGATCAGACATTACAGACATAGAAATTTTCCGTTATGGGAATCGCAAGCGGAACAGGCGGCCAAAGTCGCCGATGGGGAAGCCATGTTGTATAGCGAAGCCGAAGCCCATCTCGTCAACCTCGATCGCTGCGGCGGTCGCGACCTGCGCCGTGCCTATATGGCATTGCTTGTCGCCGCCGAACGTGCCGGCTTTCATGCCAAACCGCGCCACCATGGCGATCTGCATGAAGTGCAGCTCCGCGACCGTGCCGAACGCAACCTGTTCACCATCGGCGTGACCGCGTCGGCGTTGCTGTTCGAACTTCGGCGTCCGGCGCTCGATTCGCGACCGGAACTGGCCGGTCAGGCCCAGGTACGCTTTGCCGGGCGGCTTTCGGGGAGCAGCGGCGCCGGTGGACTGACGATTCGCCTTGTCACCGAACGCGATGCCGACGACCTTGCCGACTGGCTGATCGGCAGCGGCGATGCCGTGGTATTGCGCGAAGCTTCGGAACGCTGGTTCGGCTGATCCGGCGGTTCAGCCCGGGTCGCGCGCCAGCGGGCCGAACTCGCATGCCGCCACGAAGCGCGCCGCCACTGCTTCGATACCGGCGGCGTCATCGCCGTCGAAACGGCCCGGCACCGGGCTGTCGAGATCGATCACGCCGATGATGCGGTTCCCCTGCCACAGCGGCACCACCAGTTCCGACCGCGAGGCAGCATCGCAGGCGATATGCCCCGGGAAATCATGCACATCGACGACGATCTGGGTGCGAGCCCGGGCCACGGCGGTGCCGCAGACACCGCGGCCAATGGCGATGCGGATGCACGCCGGCTTGCCCTGGAACGGCCCCAGCACCAGTTCCCCGTCCTTCAGCAGGTAAAAACCCGCCCAGTTCAAGCCGGGCAGCGCATCGAACAGCAGCGCCGCGGTGTTGGCGGCATTGGCCACCCAGTCGCGTTCATCGCCGATCAGGGCGGAAAGCTCGCGCTCCAGCCCGGCGTAGAAGGCGGGCTTGTCGGCAGCGGTGCGAGCGGCGGCAGTGAACATCGACGCGACTTGGGGGCCTGTGCTGCCGCCGTCAACCGTCAACCGCCAACCGCCAACCGCCAACCGCCAACCGTCAGATGCCGGCGTACCATTCATAGCCGCGGTCTTCCCAATAGCCGCCATTGCCCTGGCCATAGCCGGCAAGGCTGGCGACGACGTCGATGGCCATGACATATTTGGCCTGTTTGTAGCCCAATTGCCGTTCGACGCGCAGCCGGATCGGTGCACCGTTGCCAACGCCGAGCGGGGCGCCGTTGAGGCTGTGGGCAAGCAGCGTCTGCGGGTGGAAGGCGTCGACCAGGTCGATGCTCTCGTAATAGAGCGACGAGGACTGCAGCCCGCCCTTCGAAGCCTCCCCGCCGTAATTGTCGGCGCAACGGAACACGACATAGCGCGCACCGGGTTTCAGCCCGGCAGCTTGCAGGATCAGGCCGAGTTGCGGCCCGGTCCATTGCCCGATCGCCGTCCAGCCTTCGACGCAGTCGTGCTTGGTGATCTGGGTGCGCTGCGGCAGCGCCTTCAGTTGCGGCAGAGCCAGCTTCAGCGGATTGGCGACGAGGCCGCCGACCTGCAACCGCCAATCGGCAAAGCCCGATCGCTTCAGCGCCTGGTATTCGGCCTCCACCGGCTCGCGGGTGCCGTTGACCTTGAAGTGCGGCGACAGGTCGGCAAGCGAATATTCGGGCGCCAGCGCATCGCGGCCGATGGCACGTTGCCAGCGCAGCGTCGCCGATTCCGCCGATTTGATGACACCGCCCAGGCTGTCGGATCGCGCGAGGCCATCGCACGCTGTCAACAATGCACCGCCGGCGGCGATGCCGCCGAACCCGAACAGCTTGCGGCGGGAAATCTCGATCATCGGGCTGCCTTCGGATCGATGCGGAACTTGCCGGTGATCATCGAGCGGATTTCGTTGATCGGCCCGGCAAGGACGACCATCAGCAGGTGGACGACGATGAACAGGCCGATGAGATTGGCCGCCACCCAGTGCAGCGACCGGGCGTTGGGCCGGCTGCCGAACACATCGAGGATCCACGGCCAGGCGGCGTTGTTGGCCGGCGACATGCCGAGCCCGGTCAGGATGACCAGCGGCACCATCACGAACACGACCCCGCCATAGGCGAGTTTCTGCAGGATATGGTAGCGCTTGGCTTCCTCGCCCTTGGGAAATTGCAGCTTTGCGTGAGCAACGACGTCATGGGCGATGTTGCCAACCGAGAGTTCACCGGCCTTTGGCCAGAGGTCGCGGCGCAGATGCCCGCTGGCAAGGGAATGACCGAGATAGGCGAGGCCGGTGAGGATCAGCACCCAGGCAAAGAAGAAATGGAAACTGCGCGCCGTCGCAAGGTCGCGATAGCTGGGGAACGTCGCCCAGGACGGATAGGCGACCGGGTTGGCGGCATCGGCCGCGGTTTTCGACAGCCCCAGAACGCCGGTGGTGGTTACCGTCAGGTCGCCGATGCGAACATAGCCCTGCGCGGTGCCGGCGACGTTGCGCGAGCCGATCTCCAGCCAGCGAGGCGCCGTATCGGGCGAGGCGCCATAGGGGCCCCAGTAGAGCACCGGATGGGCGTTGAAGATGTTCAGCCCGGTCATCAGCAGGAAAAAGATGGCGAGCGCGTTGATCCAGTGCGTCAGCCGCACCGCAACCGAATGGCGGGCAAACAGATAGGGCGCTTGGGGCCGGGGTGGATCGATGGTTTCGACGGCGCTTGCCATATCGTCTCCAGGCTGTCGTTCGGCAGGGTGGTGAGGATGTTGCCAACAGCTCTATCCCATTCGCATCGGCGATGCTGCGCGTTACAGTGACCGGGGGCAATCGGCGCCGCAATGTGGCGCAAGTCCGGCGCAAAATCGCGAACTTCGGCCTGCATCCTATCGCGCTGCGGCCGGCCGCCCTATGGCAAAGCGGTACCCTAGAGCGGAGTTGCCGATGCTGCGAGCCTTCCAGCCGACCGATCGACAGGCAATGGTGAAGATCGATCCCGGCCACGGCGCGTTGCCGGAAGGCGCCGTCTGGATCGACCTGGTCCGGCCGACGCGCGAGGAAGAATTTTTCATCGAACAGATGACCGGCATCGGCGTGCCGACCCCTGAGGAAATGGTCGAGATCGAAACGTCCAGCCGCCTCTATACCGAGAACGGCGCCTGGTACATGACGGCGACGATTGCCACCGGCGTCTTCAAGGATGCGCCGGAAACGCACAGCGTCGGCTTCGTGCTGACTCCGGTGCATCTGATCACCGTGCGCTATGCCGATGTCATCGCCTTCGATCGCTTCGTCGGCCATGCCGAACGCGCGCCGGGGCTTTGCGACAGTTCGGGAATGGCGCTGGTCCACCTTCTCGATGCGATCGTCGATCGCCTTGCCGATGGCATCGAACATATCGGCGCCGAGGTCGATGCGATCTCGCGCCAGGCGTTCCGCCGCGCGCGCGGCCGCGGCCAGGTGCGCGTTTCGAACCTGGCGCTGCAATCGCTGATCACCCGCCTTGGCGCCGCGCAGGATGCCCTGTCGAAATCGCGCGAATCGGCGGTCAGCCTGTCGCGAGCGCTCAGCTGGCTGGGCTTTTCGGCTCCCGAGGCGATGGCGCTGGGGCCGCACCTGGAAACGCTGGGCCGCGATCTTGCTTCATTGACCGATCACGCCAGCTACATGGTCACCAACATCAACTTCCTGCTCGATGCGACGCTCGGGCTGATCTCGATCGAGCAGAATGCCGTGCTGAAGATCTTTTCGGTATCGGCGATCGTGTTCATGCCGCCGACGCTGGTGGCGGGCATTTATGGCATGAATTTCGACATCCTGCCCGAACTGCACTGGCAGATGGGCTATCCGCTGGCGCTGTTCCTCATGCTGTTGTCGGCGGTGGTGCCCTACCTGTATTTCCGCTGGCGCGGCTGGCTCTAGCTTCACGGCTTGTCGAGCGCGCAGCCATATTCGGGGTCGAAGGTCGCAGTGCGGCTCGCCAGCAGCGGCACGCCGGCAGTGACGGCGCGGGCTTCGGGATCGTCGGTGATGGTGACGATTTCGGTTCCCGGCTCCATGTCGGTCCGGCACGAGGCCATGTCGCGATTGCCGACATAGCGGCACGAACAGACGACATGGGCGGCATAGCCGGCGCCGAGTTCGGCGCGCTGGCCCGGGCTGGTGAATTTGAGGCCGGCCCAGACCGCGAGCGCCACGGCGAGCAACACCACCGGCAGCCACAGCCAGCGCCGGCCGCCGCCGGCGGGAAGCGCCGATCGGCTTGTGGCTTCGCTTGCGTTCATCCCGGCCGCCCTTCTAACGTCTGCCCGTCTGTCGGGATACGAGAAGCCATGCGCCGTCTGCAAGCAAGCCTGATTCTGCTGGTCGCTTCGGCGGCCGGGGCTGCGGTGGCCGCACCGGTTGCGCCGGCGAGGGCGACGGCGCCGGCGCCGGCGACGGCGCCGGCAGTGGCGCCCGCGGCGCTGGCGGCGGCTGCCGACGCCTTCTTCACCGATCCGGCGCTCGGCGAAACGCGCGCCGTCATCGTCATGCAGGGGGGTCAGCGCGTTTACGAACGCTATGCGCCCGGCTATGGGCCCGGCAATCGCTTCATCTCCTGGTCGATGGCCAAGTCGATCACTTCGACGCTGGTCGGGGAGCTGGTCGCCGAAGGTCGGCTCGAACTCGATACGCCGGCGCCGGTACCGCAGTGGCGCGACACGCCCGGCGACCCGCGCGCTCGCATCACGCTGCGCCAACTGCTCAACATGTCGTCCGGGCTGCGCCACAGCGAGGACACGCCGGTGGAGACTGCCGATACCAACCGCGCGCTGTTTTCCGACAAGAGCGGCGACATCATCGCCCATGCCACCGCCGCCGCTCTCGATGCCCAGCCCGGCACGAAGTTCCAATATTCGACGCTGACGACGCATATCCTCGCCGATATCGTCGGTCGCAGCATCGCGCCGGGCGCCACCACGCCGGCGGCGCGGCGCGCGGCGATGCGCAATTTCATCAACACGCGGCTTTCCGGCCCGGCGGGGATGCCGTCGCTGCTGTGCGAATTTGATCCGCAAGGCGTGCTGCTCGGTGGGTCGTTCTGCCATGCCTCGGCACGCGACTGGGGCAATTTCGGCCAGATGTACCTCGACGGCGGGATCGTTGCCGGCCGGCAGGTGGTCAGCCCGGCATGGGTGCAGTTCGTCCGCACGCCCGCACCGACCGACGCCGGCTATGGCGGGCATTTCTGGCTCAACCGGCCGCGCCCGGCGGAGCGCAATCCGGCGCTGTTCGCCGATCAGGGCCCGGCCGATGCCTTTGCCGCGGTCGGCCACCTCGGCCAATATATCGTGATCGTGCCGTCGAAGCGGCTGGTGGTGGTGCGCCTCGGCAAGACGCAGGACCCGGGGCTGGGCCCGGTGCGCGCGGCGCTCGGCCGGCTGGTGAATGCCGCGCCATGACGCCCGCACCGAAAGCCGATTACCGGATCGTCGACATCAAGCTCGACGAGCGCACCATCTTGTGGCGCAACGCCGATATCGAGCAGGAACGCCGCGTCGCCATCTTCGACCTGCTGGAAGGCAATGTCTTCCAGCCGGCGGGGATCGCCGAACATGGCAACCATGGCCCCTACAAGGTGCTGCTGGGGGTCGAGGAAGGCCGGTTGACGGTGGCCATCAATGCCGCTGACGATAGCGGGCTGGAAAGTTTCATCCTGCCGCTGGCGCCGTTCCGCCGCACCGTTCGCGATTACTTCGCCATTTGCGACAGCTATTACCAGGCGATCCGCGCCTCGACCCCGCAGCAGATCGAAACCATCGATATGGCGCGCCGTGCGATCCACAACGACGCCGCCGAAGCGCTGAAGGAACGGCTCGAATCGAAGGTGATCGTCGATTTCGACACGGCGCGGCGCTTGTTCACGCTGATCTGCGTGTTGCACATCCGGGGGTGACCCCGCTGAATTTCAGATCTCGACCTGCGACCCCAGTTCCACCACGCGGTTCGTGGGCAGCTTGAAGAAGTCCATCGCGCTTTCGGCGTTGCGCATCATCCAGCTGAACAGCTGTTCGCGCCACAGCGCCATGCCGGGCCGGTCGCTGGCCAGCAGGGTCTGGCGGGACAGGAAGAAGCTGGTGTCCATCATCTTCAGCTTGGGGCCGCAATTTTCGACCTTTTTCAGCACCGCCGGGATGTTGATCTCCTGCATGAAGCCATAGCGGATGATCAGGCGGTAGAAGTCCGAGCCGAGCTCGCGGACCATGATCCGGTCCTCGTCGGATACATAGGGGACTTCGTCGATCACCACCGTCAGGATCATGATGCGTTCGTGCAGCACCTTGTTGTGCTTGAGGTTGTGCAGCAGCGCCTGGGGAACGCCGGTCGGCGAGGTCGTCATGAACACCGCGGTGCCAGAAACGCGCGTGGCAGCGGCAGCGGCAGACTTGATGAACACTTCCACCGGCATGGCGCTTTCGCGCATGCGTTCGACCATCAATCGCCGGCCCTTTGCCCAGGTGGTCAGCAGCGTGAAGGTGAACAGGCCGATGACCAGCGGAAACCAGCCGCCATCGGGGATCTTGGTGATGTTCGAGGCAAAATAGGCGGTATCGACAACCAGCAGCAGCGCCAGCAGCGGGAAGGCCCACCAGCGCGGCCATTTCCAGATGGTGACGACCAGTAGCGCGATCATCAGCGTGGAGATGAACATAGTGCCGGTGACGGCGATTCCATAGGCGGCGGCCAGATTGCTCGAGCTGCCGAAGCCCAGCGTGATCAGCAGCACCAGCACCAGCAATGCCCAGTTGATCGCCGGGATGTAGATCTGCCCGAACGCTGCCGCCGAGGTATGGACGATCCGCATGCGCGGCAGGAAGCCGAGCTGCACCGCCTGCTGGGTGACCGAGAAAGCCCCCGAGATGACGGCCTGGCTGGCGATAATGGTGGCCGCCGTCGCCAGCAGCACCAACGGCAGCCGCAGCGCCTCGGGGGCGGCCAGGAAGAACGGGTTTGCAGCGGCGGCCGGGCTGCCGAGCATGACGGCACCCTGGCCGAGATAGTTGAGCATCAGCGCCGGCAGCACGATCCACAGCCAGGAAAAGCGGATCGGCGCGCGGCCGAAATGCCCCATGTCGGCATAAAGCGCTTCGGCGCCGGTAACCGCCAGCACGACCGAGCCGAGCGCCAGGAAAGCCAGCACGCCATCGGCAAGGAAGAATTGCAGCGCCCACCACGGATTGAGCGCCAGCAGGATCGCCGGATCGCCAGCGATATTGGACACGCCGAGCACTGCCAGCACGAGGAAATAGAGGATCATCACCGGGCCGAAGAACGCGCCGACCAGCGCCGTGCCGCTCGACTGGATCAGGAACAGCCCGATGATGATGCCGACGGCCAGCGGCAACACCAGCGGCGCCAGATCGGGGTTGACGACGGTCAGGCCCTCGACTGCTGAAAGCACCGAAATCGCCGGCGTGATGATGCAATCGCCGAAGAACAGCGCCGTCGCCAGCACGCCCAGCGACGCCAGCCAGCGCGAATGGCCGATGCCCGGCGACATCCGCGAGATGAGTGCATAAAGCGCCATCGATCCGCCCTCGCCGCGGTTGTCGGCGCGCATGACGATGAAGACATATTTCAGCGTGACGATGATCATCATCGTCCAGAACACCAGGCTGAGCACGCCGAAGATGTGCAGGCGATCGACGGCCAACGGGTGATGGCCGACGAAGACTTCCTTCATCGCATAGAGCGGGCTGGTGCCGATATCGCCGAACACCACGCCGATGGCACCAATAGCCAGCTTGGCAAACCCCTCCTTGTGCGGATGGGCTTGCGGACCGGCGGATGGATGGGCAGGCGGCTGGGCGGCGGGGCCGTTGGCAGTCGTCGCGGTGTCGCTCGACATGTAGCTTTTCTGATCCCGGAGGAAACGCCGCGGCGGTTAGCACAGCCCCCCGGGTGCCGCAATGCACCATGGCCGCGACGGTTCCCGGCTCTAGCGCCCGGCAGCGTCGGCGCGCAACATCGCACCTGTTTCTGGTAACATTGTTAGGCTATGACGACATTCTGTGACGAGCAGGAGTCAGCGATGCACATCGGCGTTCCCCGCGAAATCAAGGTTCACGAATATCGCGTCGGCCTGACGCCGCTGTCGGTCGCCGAACTGGTGGCGCGTGGCCACCGGGTCACCGTCGAAACCGCCGCCGGGGCCGGAATCGATTTCACCGATGCCGATTATCGTGCCGCCGGCGCCGAAATCGCGGCGGGGCCGGAAGCGGTGTTCGCCGCCGCCGACATGATCGTCAAGGTCAAGGAACCGCAATTGCACGAATGCGCCTGGCTGCGGCCGGGGCAGGCGCTGTTCACCTATCTCCACCTCGCGGCCGATCGTCCCCAGGCCGACGCCCTGATCGCGTCGGGTGCCACCTGCATCGCCTATGAAACCGTTACCGATGCGCGCGGCGGGCTGCCGCTGCTGCGGCCGATGTCGGAAGTCGCCGGGCGGATGAGCGTTCAGGTCGGCGCGCATTACCTCGAAAAGGAACAGGGCGGCCGCGGCATTCTGCTTGGCGGTGTTCCCGGTGTCGCACCCGGCCGCGTCGCCATCCTTGGCGGCGGAGTTTCCGGGGTGAATGCCGCCGAAATGGCTGTCGGCCTGCGTGCCGATGTCACGGTGTACGACATTTCTACGGCGCGGCTGGCCGAGATCGACGAGATGTTCCAGGGCCGGGTGAAGACGGTGTTTTCGTCGCGCGCTGCCATCGCCGCAGCGCTGGAGGGCGCCCATGTCGTCATCGGCGCGGTGCTGATCCCGGGCGCGGCCGCGCCAAAGCTCGTCACCCGCGACATGCTGGGGCTGATGAAGCGCGGATCGGTGCTGGTCGATATCGCCATCGACCAGGGCGGCTGTTTCGAAACCAGCCACGCCACAACCCATGCCGATCCGGTCTATGTCGTCGATGGCATCATCCATTACTGCGTCGCCAACATGCCGGGAGCCGTGGCGCGCACGTCGACCTTCGCGCTGAACAACGCGACGCTGCCGTTCGTGCTGAAGCTCGCGAGCGGTGTCGAAGCGGCGATGGCCGCCGATCCGCACCTGGCGCACGGCCTGAACGTTGCGGGCGGCGCCATCCGCCACGCGGCGGTTGCGGAAGCGCTCGACCTGCCATTCGTCGCCTGATTCAGGAGAAAGTCGGCTCCCGGCGGCTGGGGCCGCAGGCTCCAGATCCCATTTCGATTTGTTCGCTATGGCGGATGGATGAGGAGATGGGACGACCCATGAAACGGCGGCTGGGGCCCACGGCCCCAGCCGCCGGAGGCCAAATTACACTATAACCGCACCAGCATCTTGCCGGTGTTGCCGCCCGAAAACAGCCCGATGAAGGCGTCCGGCGCCTTGTCGATGCCGTCGAACACCGTTTCCTCCCACGCGACGCTGCCATCGGCGATCCAGCCGGTCATTTCGGCGAGGAATTGCGGTCGTAGCGATGCGAATTCCATGACGATGAAGCCGCGTATCATCAGCGATTTGCCGACGACCTGGATGATGTTGCGCGGCCCCGGCATGGCTTCCATGGCGTTGTAGCCACTGATCATGCCGCATTCGACCAGCCGGGCGAACGGCCGCGCGACTTCGATGGCGACTTCCAGATGCTCGCCGCCGACATTGTCGAAATAGACATCGATGCCCTTGGGCGCTGCCGACCGCACTGCGTCGAGCAGGCCGCCGCAGGTCTTGTAGTTGATGGCGTGATCGATGCCGCGGCTACGCAGCCAGTCGCATTTGGCGTCGCTGCCGGCAGTTGCGACGACGGTGCAGCCCTTCCGTTTTGCCACCTGCGCCACCACCGATCCGACCGCGCCGGCGCCGCCAGAAACGAATACCGTCTGCCCGGCCAGCGGCTTGCCGATTTCCAGCAGCCCGGCCCAGCCGGTCAGCCCCGGCATGCCGAGCACGCCGAGATAGGCCTGGTCGGGAACATTGGCGACGCGCGGCAACTTTTCGAGTGCACCGGCGGGCGCGACGAACCCCTCGCGCCAGCCAAACATGGAGGAGACAAGGTCACCCGCCGCGAACCCTTCGGCGTTCGATGCGACGACTTCGCCGAGCGTACCGCCCTGCAGGGCCGCACCGATCTCAAACGGCGGCACATAGCTTTCGCGGTCGTACATCCGCCCGCGCATATAGGGATCGACCGACATCCAGCGGTTGCGCACCAGCACTTCGCCGGGGCCGGGCGCCGGCAGATCGACGCTGGCGACTTCGAAGTCGGCCGCAGCCGGAGTGCCGACAGGCCGTGATGCGAGCCGGATTTCGCGCGATTGCATGGGAGTATTCCTTTGTTGTCGAAGTGCCGGCTTACGCTGCATCGGGCCATGGCGCCCACCTGAGAAAGGAGAGGCCGGCGTCCGGCGCTATGCCGCCGCCTCTGCCTGGCCCTCGGGTGTTTCGATTTCGTCGAAGGGAATTTCGGCAAGGCCGGCCGCATCGAAGCTCAGCCGGCCGCGGATGATGTTTTCCGCGCCCGACATCAGGTCGCCCGAGCAGAGCTGGAGGTCGAGCCGCTCGTCGTCGCGGCGGCGGAACTCCGTCTCGATGGCATCGACGGCGGCTTCCGGTGTGCCCAGCGTTGCCAGTGCCTGCCGGCCCAGGCTGACGCCGGCGTCGAAGGTTTCGCGCACCACCGCATCGACGCCGGCGCGGCGCAGCGCCAGCAAATGGGTGCGATCGAAGGCGCGTGCCAGGATCGGCAGTTCCGGCCAGGTCTGACGGATCGCCGACAGCGTCGCTTCCGGATCCCAGGCGCCATCGATGGCGAACACCAGCACATCGGCAGCATCGGCACCGGCGGCGCGCAGGATATCGACGCGGCGGCCGTCGCCGAAATAGACGGTGCCGCCGAAACGCCGGCTGGTATCGATCAGTTCGACATCGAGATCGACGGCGATGACTTCGGCGCCGCGGGCGCGCAGCATCTGGCCGACAACCTGGCCGAAGCGGCCAGCGCCGACGATCAGCGCGCGATGCTCGCCGCCGTTCTCGCGGCCGACGCTTTCCGGGCCATCGCGGGCCTCGGCGATTTCGCCGGGAAGGATGCGGATCAGCAGCGGGAACAGCAGCGGTGTCAGCACCATCGAAATGGTGACTACGGCGCCGAACAATTGCGCTGCGGCGTGGCTGATCAACAGGCCGCGTTCGGCTTCGGCGAACAGCACGAAGCCGAATTCCCCGCCCTGCGCCAGCAGCACGCCCATCTTGGCCGTGTGGCGCCAGTTGCTGCCGAAGCTGCGGGCCAGCACGGCTATGGTTGCCGCCTTTACCGTCATCACCCCGACAACGAGCGCGACGACCAACAGCCATTGGTCGGCAACGACCCGGAAATCGAGTGTCATGCCGATGGCGACGAAGAACAGGCCGACAAGCAGGCCGCGGAACGGCTCGATATCGGCTTCCAACGCGTGGCGATACGGCGATTCGGCAAGCATGACACCGGCGACAAAGGCACCCAGCGCCATCGACAGCCCCAGCGACGCCATCAGCAGCGCGCTGCCCAGCACGCAGAGCAGCCCGGCAGCGACGAACGCCTCGCGCGCGCCAAGACGCCCGACGATATGGAACACCACCGGCAAGGCGTAACGCCCGACGAGGATGAGGAACAGCAGCGCGGCAACGGTCAGCCCGGCCAATTGCCAGCCGGGCAAGGCATCGGGATCGGGTACGCGCGACAAGGCGGCGACGATGGTGAGCAGCGGCACGATCGAAAGATCCTGGAACAGCAGGATGGCGAAACTGCGCTGGCCGAACGGCATCCCGGTGAGCCCACGTTCGGAAAGAATCTGCATGACCAGCGCCGTCGATGACAGGCCGAGCGGCAATCCGACGACCAGCGCCGCAGCCCAGGTGAGGTTGGTGAGCAGCTGCAGCAGCCCGGTCAGCGCCAGCCCGCACAGCACGACCTGCGCGGCGCCCAGCCCGAAAATGTCCCGCCGCATCGCCCACAGCCGCGACGGCTGGAGTTCCAGCCCGATGACGAACAGCAGCAGCACGATGCCGAATTCGGCGAACTGCAGCACCTGTTCGGGATTGTCGTAGAAACCGAGCAGCGACGGCCCGATCAGGATGCCGGCAGCGAGATAACCGAGCACGGCGCCCAGTCGCGCGCGGATGAACAGCGGCACCAGCACCACCGATGCCGCCAGATAGACGACGGCTTCGGGAAGAAAGGCGGGAAGGTGCGCCGCTGCCAAGGCGTCAGGCCGCCCGCGCGCCGGCAGCCGCATCGGCGGCCGCCGCCGCCGCCAGCGTGGCATCGAAGGCGAGCAGGATCGAGGCGTGGCGCGCCCGGTGCGGCCGCGCCGGCGCGAAGATGGCAAGGCCCGGCCAGGCCGGCAGCGCCTCGCTGCGCCCGGCAAGCCAGCCGGCAAGCTCGTCCCGCGCCGCAGCCACATCAGTGACCGGCCGGCCGTCGACCGATGCCGCAAGCAGCGCCGCCGCCGCCTGGCCGAGCGCGCAGGCGCGCACATCCTGGCCGAAGCGGGTGATGCGGCCATCGTCGACGTCGATATCGACGGTCACCTTGCTGCCGCAGACCGGCGATACCTTCACGGCGCTGCCCATCGGCGCGTCGAGCCGGCGCGCGTCGGCCGTGGCTGCCGCCAGCCGCAGGATTTCGGTATTGTAGAGCGTGTCCGACATCGCTGCCGATATAGGCCAGTCAGCCGCCGGGGAACAGGCCGCCGCGACTCTGCATCGTCAAAGGTTCGATCCGTCGAACGGCCAGCGGCCGAAACTGACCCGGCCCTTTTCATCCACTTCGACGAGCTGGTTGATCATGTCGCTGCCTGGCGCTTGACAGCCTCGACTCCGCCCAGCGGGATATAGGGGCAGTCCTCGACAATATCGCCGGCTGAATACCCATCCCGCCGATACGCGACCACCGTCTCCGCTGGAATGCGCGTGCCGTGGATCACCGGCATGCCGCCGAGATTGCCGGGATCGCTGACGACTTCGACATAGGGGGGCGGGGGTTGAGGAGCGAAAGCGTTCCTGGCCATGCGCTGTCCGTAGCCCGCCGAAGCGGCAAGGTCAGGCCCGGCGCCATGTCGTGCCCGCGGGGCCGTCTTCCAGCACGATGCCGGCCGAAGCGAGTTCGCCGCGGATGCGGTCGGATTCGGCGAAGTCGCGGCGCTTGCGGGCGTCGGCGCGGGCAGCGATCCAGTCGGCCATGTCGCGGCGGTCGCTGCCGATCGCGACGATCGTTGCGGTTTGCGCTGGCGCCGAAGCCGCGCCTGGGCCGAACCCCGGCAGGCCGAGAAACGCCAGGCTGCCGAGCAGCGTCTCGGCATCGGTCTCGGCATCGGCCAGCGCCGCCAGTGCCGCCGGGGTGTTGAGATCGTCCGCCAGCGCCGCCACCAGCGCCGGCTGCGGTGCCGCCCGTTCGCCAGCCTCGAAAACGCCGATCCGCCGCTGCCAGCGGTCAAGCCGCGAGCGCGTCTGGTCGAGCAGGTCGTCGGTCCATTCCAGCGGCTGGCGATAGTGCGCGCTCAGCAGCGCCAGCCGCAGCACGTCGCCCGACCAGCCCGCCGCCAGCAGATCGTCCGCGCCGACGACATTGCCGAGACTTTTCGACATCTTGGTGGTGCCCATCGACAGGAAGCCGTTGTGCATCCAGATGCGCGCCAGCGGGGCGCCGCCGTGCGCGCACGCCGATTGCGCCAGTTCGTTCTCGTGATGGGGAAATTGCAGGTCGAGCCCGCCGCCATGGATGTCGATGGTCTCGCCAAGGCCTTCGGCAATCATCGCGCTGCATTCGATGTGCCAGCCCGGCCGGCCGCGCCCCCAGGGCGAGTCCCACCCCGGCTGGTCGTCGGAAGACGGCTTCCACAGCACGAAATCGGCAGCGCCGCGCTTGTAGGGGGCGACTTCGACCCGGGCGCCGGCGATCATCTCGTCCAGCGGCCGTCGCGACAGCGCGCCATAGCCCGGATGCGAAGCGACATCGAACAGCACATGGCCGTCCGCCGCATAGGCATGACGCTTTTCGATCAATCCGGCGATCATCGCCACCATCGCCGCGATGCTGGTCGTCGCATGCGGCGCCAGATCGGGCGGTTCGACCCCCAGCGCTCCCATGTCGGCGAGGTAGAAATCCTCGTATCGCTGCGTGATCGTCTCGATCGGCACAGCTTCCGCAGCGGCCCGGGCGATGATCTTGTCGTCGATATCGGTGATGTTGCGGGCGTAAAGCACGTGGCCGGCGCCGTACTCGTGGCGCAACAGCCGGCGCAGCACGTCGAAAACCACCGCCGGCCGGGCATTGCCAATATGCGCGCGGCCATAGACCGTCGGCCCGCAGACATACATCGTAACGCGGTGCGGATCACCGGGTACGAGTTCGTCCTTGCGGCGGCTGAGGGTGTTGTAGAGGTGAATGGTCATCAGATCGGCGTCGACGGCGATTTCTTTTCCTGCTCGTCGAGCAAATCGTCGAGCGCGCTGCGCTGGCGCCGGTCATAGCCATCGACGCCGCGATGCGCATCATCCAGCCCGGCGTTGTCGGGGGGCACGCGGCGGCGTTCCTCGACGAAATCGACCAGCGCTTGCGATACCATCGCAAGCGTCGGCGCCGTCCTCGCCCGTCCGAGCCACTCGGGAGGCGCCTCGCCCGGGTCGATGGTATCGAACACCAGCGTCGTCAGCAGGAACAGCAGCGCCGAACCGATGACGCCCTTGGCGGCGCCGAATCCGAAGCCGAGCAAGCGATCGAACGGCCCGATGATCGAGTTGCGCGTGCCGTCGCGAACCCGGCCGCCGATCAGCCGGACGGCAATGAAGGCAACGAGGAACAGCCCGACAAACGCCAGAATGGCACCGCCCGCAACTGTCCCGGTCGCGGTAACTGCCAGTGCCTGGGCAGGCGTGTAGAACAGCCGCACCGCAGCGATCCCGGCAACCCAGGCCAGCAGCGACACGATCTCGCCGACGAACCCCCGCGCCAGCCCGGCCAACGCGGCGATCACCACGATCAGGCCGACGACGACATCGAAAGCAGACAATTCACCCATGGCATCGTCGTAGCCGATGCCGCCGCCGTGACAAAGGCCCCGCGGCTCAGAACCGTCCGCGCAGCGTCACGCCATAGGTGCGCGGGTCGCCGGGCTGGCCGACGATCAGGCCCGTCGATCCGGGCGCTGCGGTCAGGAAATCGAAATAGCGCGTGTCGAAGGCGTTGCGGACCCAGCCGGACAGGTCCCAGCCGCCTGCCGTGCGATAGCCGACACGGAAATTGGCGAGATCATGGCCCTTGATGTCGAGCGCCTGCGATGGCGTCGGGCTCGACGAGAAATCGGACCGGAAACTGCCGTCGACGCCCAGGTAGAAATCGCCCTCGCCGCCGAGGACGGTGGCGGGAATGCGATATTCGGCACCATAGCTGAGCGCATATTCCGACACCCCCGGCAGGCGTCCGCCCGACGCATCGACGAATTGCGGGCCGCTCGCCGGGCCGCCGGAAAGCTCGACCGGCAGCGGCGCACCCGGAAAGGAGACGTAAGAGGCGTCGGCATAGGCAAAGCTGGCATAGGCGTTGAAGTTCGACGCCGGGCGGACGACGAGATCGATCTCGAAGCCCTGGCTGCGCACTTTCGGGACGTTGGCGAGATAGCCGCGGATGACGCCGGCGGTGTTGTTGACCACCGTCGCCTGGAAATCCTCGATCTCGGTGCGGTAGACGGCGAAGTTCAGCGACCCGCTGTCGCCCGGGAACGGCGTCTTCAGGCCGAATTCGTAATGGGCGACGGTCTCGGGTTTGACCGTCGCCGTTTCCAGCGCCGGGGTGACGCCATCGGCACGCGTCGGCAGGCCCGAAAGGTTGATGCCGCCGGTCTTGAACGACCGTGCATGGGTCACATAGGCCAGCACATTGTCGCTGGCCTTCCACGCCAGCGTCGCATCGCCCGAGACATTCCATTCGCTGAAGCGCGCATCATAGCGCTGGTTCTGCAGCACGCCGTTCTTGATGGTCTGCTGCGCCGGGGTGATGTTGGTGCGCCCGCCGGTGACGACGGCGTCGTAGCTGCCGATCTTCTTGTCGTAATTGACGCGCAGGCCCGGCGCGAAGCTCAACCGGTCGGTGATGTTCCAGGTGATCTTGCCGAACACGGCAAAACTGTCGTTCTTGTAGCGAATGTCGTTGTCGGACCTGAGGCCGTCGATCAGCCCCGGGTTGGCGGCGTCGACCGTGGGGCCGAGCAGCCATAGCCCGGCAAACGGGCCCTGTTCCTGCACGCCCCGGGTGTCGATGCTCTGGCGGAAATAGAAGACACCGGCGACATAGTTGAAGCGGTTATCGCCGTTCGATGCGACCCGCAGCTCCTGGCTGAACTGTTGCTGTTGCGAAGGATTGTTGGCGCGCTGTGTGATAGCGAGCCCGGTGAAGTCGCGGTCGTTGCTCGGCACCCAGTCCCAGCCGCGCCACGATGTCACCGAAGTGACGGTCGCGGCACCAAGGTCCCAATTGGCGTGCAGCGAGGCACCGAAGATGGTGTTTTGTGCCTTCAGCGTCGAATCATTGTCGACCAGCCGGTCGAAGGGGTAGGTGCTGGCGGGGCGATAGCCGGACAGCGCCGCCAGATTGGCGAACTGGCGGTTGGCGGCCCGCGCCGTCTGCACCAGTTTCACGTAATTCTGCGCGAAGCCCTCGGGGTCCTGGCGGTTCCAGTCGCCGCTGAGCGTGAAGCCGAGGTCGTCGGTCGCCTGCCAGAAGACCTGG
>JBBQWE010000042.1:0-20942 GCA_038210855.1 Sphingomonadales bacterium
CAGCGCCAGCGCCGATGCAGCGCCAGCGCCGATGCAGCGCCCGCGCCGATGCAGCGCCGATGCAGCGCCGCGCAACATCCCGCAACATCCCGCAGCTTCGCGCCGGGGCACCGCTGGGTGCCCCGGCCGGAACCTGCCTCAATAGGCCTTGCGCAAGGTCAGGCCGAAGGTGCGCGGCTGGGTGGTGGCGTAGCCGATGCGAGCCCGGCCACCGCGTTCGCGGTCGAGGCTGAGCAGGGCGTTCTCGTCGAGCAGATTGTTGACATAGGCGGTCAGCGACGTCGTCGCGTTGAAATCATAGACGATGTTGAAATTGACCAGCTGGTACGACGGCAACAGGGTGACGATGTTGCGAACTTCGTTGCCGGTGGCGCCGCCGAACGGCAGCCCGGAGCGGAAGAACGATGCCGGCGGCTGCAGGTCGGACGGCTGGGTGATGCGGTTGCCGACGTGCTGGACCGACAGGTTGAACACCATCTGGCGATCATCGGCGAAGGGCAGCGTGTAGCTGACGTTGCCGGAGATCTGGAACTGCGGAACGGTCGGCAGGCGGTTGCCGGCACGGATGCCGCCGATGACGGCGCCGGTGCCGTCGGTGACCGTCGAATCGAACCGCGCATCGGTGATGCTGCCCGAAACGCCGATCTGCAGGTTGCGCGACGGCCGCGCACTGATTTCGAATTCGCCGCCGACGCTGTGCGCCTTCGGTACGTTGAAGACGATCCGCGACGAGCACGAACCGGCGTCGAGCGTCACCTGCAAATTGCGGATATCGGCATAATAGACCGCGGCGTTGAAAGTGATGCCGCCGCGCTTGGCCTTGATGCCCCCTTCATAGTTCCACTGGGTTTCGTCGCCATAGCTCTGGAAGCCGCCGAAGATCGCGCGGTCGGCCGGGGTGCAGAGATTGGCGTTGAGCGGATCGTTGACCCCGCCGAGGCGGAAGCCCTGCGATGCCTGGGCATTCAGGAAAATGCCATCGGTGACTTCGAGGCTGGCAAGGAAGCGCGGCGTGAAGCCGTTCGACGCGGTGCGGTCGAGGCGGTTGCGGTCGCCGTTGCCGAACAGGCCGCCGGTGGTGATGGTGCGGACTTCCTTGAAGTCGTAATAGCGCAGGCCGGCGGTCACTGTCAGCTTGTCGGCGAATTTGTAGCTGATTTCACCAAAGCCGGCGATCTGTTCCAGATTGTAGGGCAGATCGGAATTGAACGGCGAATTGGCCGGGAAGCCGTTGGCGACGGCGGCCGACGTTCCGGCGCCGAGCACCTGATCGGTGACGGCGTCATAGCCCGGGGTCGGCAGTCGCTGGGTATAGACGCGATCGATGTTGGCATAGAAAACGCCGGCAACCCACTGGAAAGGCCCGTCGCCGGTGGAGGAGAAGCGGACTTCCTGGGTGAAGCTGTTGACTTCGGTGGTGTCGCGCAGGTTCGACGGCAGCGTGACCGATGCGGCCGGGAAGCCGAGATCGACCGAAACCGACCCGGTGAGCGCCGAGGCATCACGGCTGACGAGGATGCTGCGATCGGTATAGGTTGAAACCGAAGTGACGGCGACCGGGCCGAGATCGATGCTGATGGTGCCATCGACGATCAGGGTCTTGTCGCGGAAGGCCTCGGGAAGCAGCAAAAACTGCTCGCGCGGGCCGATGGTCACCGGCGGCCGGGTGGTGGTGAACGGATTGGCGAAAAGGTTGAAACTTTCCTGCCGGTTGAAGCCGTTGGTGCGGATTTCCTGATAGAGAATGCGCGGCACGATCCTGATGTTTTCGGTCGGCTGGAACAGCATTGCGACTCGGCCGCCATAGCGTTCGCCGCTGTTGACGTTCTCGCCGCCGGCCGGGCCGATCGCATCGATGAAGCCGCCGTAGCGGGTGAAATAGCCGACGGCGCGGACCGCGACCTTGTCGCTGAGCGGATAGTTGACCGCGCCCTTGATGCTGCCGCCGACGCTGCCGCCGTCGATGAAATTGATGTCACCTTCGGCGAGGCCCTCGACCCGGTCGGTGCGCGGCTGGTTGGTGATGTAGCGCACGGTGCCGCCGACCGATCCCGATCCGAACAGCGTGCCCTGCGGGCCGCGCAGCGTTTCGACCCGGTTCAAGTCGAACAGGTCGATGTCCGGGGTGAACAGCGACAGCGAGATCACCGATTCATCGAGGTAGAAGCCGACCTGTTCCTTCACGCCGGGCTGGTCGCGAACGATCTGGCCGCCCGAGACGCCGCGGATCGACACCTGGCTCTGGCCGGGCCCGAGGTTCTGGACGGTGAGGCCGGCGACGTTGCGGGACAGGTCTTCGATGGTGGTGGCGCCGCTGCGCTGGATATCGGCCTGCGTCTGGGCGTTGATCGAGAAGGGCACGCTCTGCAGATCGGCGTCGCGCTTGGTGGCGGTGACGACGATGACATTTTCATCGTCTTCGGCGGCAGCGGCTGCAGTCGAGGACTGGCCGGCGGCCTGCGCGGCAATGCCCGGCGACGGCTGCGCGGCAATGCCCGGCGACGGCAAGGCGAGCGCCAATATGGCAACGCCCCCAAGCCAGGCGCCCTTGCCGAATACAGTTGTCGTTGCCGCCGTCATCGCTTCATCCCCATATTCGTCATTGCGAATGGGGCCCGATGCCAGTCACGGCCGATCCGGGTCAACGCGGCTCGTTGTTATCCACATCGAATGGCGTAACAGTGTTGCGCCGATGCATCGGCAAAAAAGCGCCTTTGGTAAATAAATGCCCTCTAGAGGGCGGCCAGTCGCGCGCCTATTTGCCGCGCGCCTTGCGATGTTCGTCCAGATCGAGAACGGCGCTTTCGTCTTCGGGCATCAGGCCGAGGCGGCGGGCCACTTCCTGATAGGCTTCGACTTCGCCGCCGAGATCGCGGCGGAAGCGGTCCTTGTCCATCTTTTCGCCGGTTTTCATGTCCCACAGCCGGCAGCCATCGGGGCTGATTTCATCGGCGAGGATGATGCGGCTGAAATCGCCATCGAACAAGCGGCCGAACTCCAGCTTGAAATCGACCAGCCGGATGCCGACGCCGGCGAACAGCCCGGCCATGAAATCGTTCACCCGGATCGCCATGTCGGCGATGTCGTGCATTTCCTCCTGCGTCGCCCAGCCGAAGGCGGCGATATGTTCATCCGTCACGAGCGGATCGCCGAGCGCGTCGTCCTTGTAATAATATTCAAGGATGGTGCGCGGCAGCGCGGTGCCTTCCTCCAGCCCGAAGCGCTTGGCCAGGCTGCCGGCGACGACGTTGCGAACCACGACCTCGATGGGCACGATCTCGACCTGGCGCACCAGCTGCTCGCGCATGTTGAGACGGCGGATGAAGTGCGTCGGGATGCCGATGGTTCCGAGCAGGGTGAACAGATGTTCGGAAATGCGGTTGTTGAGAACGCCCTTGCCGCTGATCGTGCCCTTTTTCTGGGCATTGAAGGCAGTGGCATCATCCTTGAAATACTGGATGATCGTGCCGGGTTCGGGGCCTTCGTAGAGGATCTTGGCCTTGCCCTCGTAGATCTGGCGACGCCGGGTCATGGCTTCACTCCTGATGGCCGCCGCGGGCAGGGCGGCCGGGGGGTTGATGACGGATCGCCCCGGGGATGGGGTGTGCCGGGGCGTACCCGCACCACATAGCGCGGGGGCGGCGCCGATACAATGACAGGGGGGCGACAGCAAGCCGGCCCGAACAGGCGGACGCCGGCAGGCCGATGCACCGCGGCGCCACGATCGTGCATTGAAGCTGGCGGCGAGGCGCTTTATCTGCGTTTTACACCCGGCCCGCGGAGCAATGCAGCGATGACGACTTTCGACGAACGCGAAAACGCCTCCGAGGCGCGTTTTGCCCATGATGCCGAGATGCAGTTCAAGGTGGCGGCGCGGCGCGACAAGCTGGTCGGCCTGTGGGCGGCGGAAAAGCTCGGCCTGGCAGGGCTGGAAGCCGATGCCTACGCCAGGCAGGTCATCCTGTCCGATCTCGAGGAGCCGGGCGACGAGGACGTGATCCGCAAGCTCGTCGCTGATCTGGCCGGCATCGGCATCGAGGAAGCGGCGATCCGCGCGGCGCTCGGTGAGCACGAAATCGTCGCTCGCCAGCAGATCATGGCGGCATCCTGAAATGCCGATGCCCGCCGCCGAAATCGAAGCCGCCATTCTCGCGGCGCTGCCCGGTGCCAGTGTTGCCATCGACGACCTCGCCGGCGACGGCGATCATTATGCCGCCACCGTCGTGGCGCCGCAGTTCGCCGGCCTGCCGCGGGTAAGACAGCACCAGCTCGTCTACAACGCCCTCGGCGGCCGCATGGGCGGCGAGCTTCATGCCCTGAAACTGACCACCCGCACCGCCTGACGGCAGGAGACCCCGAATGACCCCCGAAACGAACGATGTGAACGCCCGCATTGCCGACCTCGTCACCACCAACAAGGTGGTATTGTTCATGAAAGGCACGCCGCTGTTCCCGCAGTGCGGCTTTTCCTCGACCGCCTGTGCCATCCTCGAACGGCTCGGGGTGGAGGAATTCGCCCATGTCGACGTGCTTTCCGATCCGGAAATCCGCCAGGGGGTGAAAGCCTATTCGGATTGGCCGACGGTGCCGCAGCTGTATGTCGGCGGGGAATTCGTCGGTGGTTCCGATATCATGATGGAAATGTACCAGTCGGGCGAGCTCGCCGATGCGCTGGTCGCGGCCGGCTTGTCGGCGCCGGCGCGCTGAACCCGGTGCCCGAACGCGCCGACCTCGCTTCGGGCAGCATCTGGCAGGCGACGGTGGCGGCACTTCGCGTCCATTTCGGCACGTTGTTCGTCATCGCGGCGCCGTTCACGCTGATGGTTTCGATGCTGCTGTCGCTGTACGGGCCGCCACCGCCGCTGGTACCGGCCGACGTGACGCTGCGTTCGACGCTGCTGCTGCTGGTGCTGCCATCGCTGGTGGCGGCGGTAGCCAAGGTCGCGGTGGCGCGGCTGGTGGCGCGCCCGGCCGAGGCGCCGCGCAAGGCATTGGCGACGGCACTGGCGTTGTGGCCGGCCGCTGCGGCGGCGGTGCTGCTTGAACTGGCGCTCGTCTTTGTCGGTCTGGTGCTGTTTTTCGTTCCGGGCTTCTACATCGCGGCAAGGTTGCTGCCGCTGCCGGCGGTGGCGGCGGAGGGCGGTACCGCGACCGCCATGTTGCGCCGGTGCTGGGACCTGACCGAAGCCCGGAGCGGGGCGATGATGTGGCTGCTGCTGCTGGGGCTGCTGTTCCTGTTCGGCGTCATCTTGTTCGGTGCCTATGCCGGCGCGGCCGTCAACGCGGTGGCGATGCTGGCAGGGGCCGACGCCATCGGCAATTTCCTCGCGACACTGGCGACAGCGGTGGCGGGCACGTTCGGCGCGATAGCGCATGCCGCGGCCGCGAGTGTCATCTGTCGGCGGCTGTCGTCACCGGCGGGATGATCGGCAGCTGCGGCGCGGTTTCCGGCGGGTAGAGGCCGGCCAGCCGCGGATCCTCGAAATGTTCGAGCGCGCGGGCAACGGGCCGAAAACCGTGGCGCTGGTAGAACCCCAGCGCCGACGGATGATCGAGGTCGCAGGTGTGGACCCAGACGCGCTCGACGCCAGGCCGCCAGCCGAGCCGCAGGGCATGAGCCATCAGCCAGCCGCCATGGCCGCCGCCGGTCATGCCCGGCACCAGGCCGAAATAGGCGATCTCGCAGGCGCCGGGCATTGCGAAATCAAGCTCCAGCAGACCGACCGCCGTTCCGTCGCGGCGGGCTGCAACGCGGACTTCGGTGGTCGGCGCATCGAGGATGGCCGACAGGGTCGCGTCGTCGATGACCAGCCGGCCGCGCCACAGCCACGGCGCGCCGATGGTGCGGAACAGCTCGCGATAGCGGCTGCGGTCGACGGGCGCCGGCCAGGATTCGAGGCGCAGCGCCGAACGCGGCGGCGGCACCGGCGGCGGCGGTGCCAGCATTTCGAGGCTGGTGACGACGCTGCCGATGTGGCCGGCGGGGACGGGGATCAGCGTCGAATTCAATCCCAGCGTGCTTCCGGCGGCAGGCTCATCAGGATCGCTTCGGTGTTGCCGCCGGTCTTCAGCCCGAAGGTGGTGCCGCGATCGTAGACAAGGTTGAATTCGGCATAGAGACCGCGATAGCGCAACTGCTCCAGCCGTTCCTCGGCAGTGAACGGCCGCTGCATCTTGGCGCGGACGAGCGCCGGATAGGTATCACGGAAGGTGCGGCCGACGTCCTGGGTGAAGGCGAAATCGCTGTTCCAGTCACCGCTGTCGAGGTGATCGTAGAAGATGCCGCCGACACCGCGGTGGCGCTGGCGGTGCGGCACCCAGAAATACTCCTCGGCCCATTTCCTGAACGCCGGGTAATGCGCCGGATCATGGGCGTCGCAGGTGGCCTGATAGGCGGCATGGAAGGCGGCGGTTTCGGCATCGTCGGGGTGGGAGGGGTTGAGGTCGCCGCCGCCGCCGAACCAGCGTTTTGTCGTCACCAGCATGCGCGTGTTCATATGGGCGGCCGGCACCATCGGGTTGCGCGGATGGATGACAAGGCTGATGCCGGTGGCGAAAAAGCTCGGGTCCTCGCCGGCGCCGTTGATCTGCTTGGCAAACTCCGGCGCGAAACTGCCGTGAACAGTGGAGATGTTGACGCCCGCCTTTTCGAACACCCGGCCCTTCAGCACCGACATGGTGCCGCCGCCGCCGTCGCCGGACGGATCGGGGCGTTCCCAGGCGGTGCGCTGGAAGCGTCCGGCGGGCAGGCCGGCGGCACCGGGGGCATCGGCGCCGTCGTCCTCGATGGCTTCGAGGGCGGCGCAGATGTCGTCGCGAAGTTGCCGGAACCAGGTCTGGGCAGCGGTCTGTTGTGCGTCTAGCGTGGCCATGCTGTCCTTTCTGCCCCGTGCGGGCGCGGGCGCAAGCCCCTTCTTGCCGGTGCCGGCATCGGTGTTGCAAGCGGTCCCGCGCCAAAATGTCCCGAAGATCGGCGTTGCATCCGACTGTGTGTCAAGTCTATTGCGGCCGTATCAAGGGTCGCGTGAAGTGCGCCCGCGTCTCCCGTGAACGCAATTTATCGGAAGGGTTCCAATGGCCGTCAGCCAGCCTGCCAACGCTTCGCCGCCAGAGGTGCTGCCGCCGGAAGGCGAACGCCGTCGCGATTTCATCTATGTGGCCACCGGCGCTTTCGCTGCGGCCGGTGCCGCTGCTGTCGTGGTTCCGTTGGTCAACCAGATGAACCCGTCGGCAGATGTTCTGGCGATGGCGTCGATCGACCTCGACCTGTCGTCGATCCAGCCGGGCCAGGCGGTCAAGGCATCGTGGCGCGGCAAGCCGATCTTTGCCCGGCACCTGACGCCGGCCGAGATCGATGCCGCCAAGAAGGTCGATGTCGCCACCCTGCGCGATCCGCAGGCTCTTTCGGACCGTACCAAGGCCGGCAGCGAGCAGTGGCTGATCACGCTCGGTGTCTGCACCCACCTCGGCTGCGTGCCGCTGGGCGCTTCCGAAGGCGAGAACCGCGGTGATTTCGGCGGCTATTTCTGTCCGTGCCACGGTTCGCACTACGACACCGCGGCGCGTGTCCGCAAAGGCCCGGCACCCAAGAACCTCGAAGTGCCGGCATACAAGTTCAATACCCCCACTGCTGTAACCATCGGCTGAGGACAGGAACCATGAGCTTCCCCTGGGCAAAACAATACCAGCCGCAAGGCGAATTTTCGAAATTCATCGACAGCCGGTTGCCGCTGCCGCGCTTCATTTATGGCGCGCTGGGTGCCGGCTATCCGACGCCGAAGAACCTGAATTATTTCTATAATTTCGGGGTTCTCGCCGGGGTCGCGCTGGTCGTGCAGATCATCACCGGCGTCATCCTAGGCATGCACTACGCCGCCAATGTCTCGGTGGCTTTCGACAGCGTCGAGCACATCATGCGCGATGTGAACGGCGGCTGGATGCTCCGCTACATGCACGCCGTCGGCGCTTCGTTCTTCTTTGCCGTCGTCTACATCCACATCTTCCGCGGTCTCTATTACGGGTCGTACAAGCCGCCGCGTGAAGTGCTGTGGATGCTCGGCCTCGTCATCTTCCTGCTGATGATGGCCACGGCATTCATGGGCTATGTCCTCGTCTGGGGGCAGATGAGCTTCTGGGGCGCGGCCGTCATCACCGGGCTGTTTTCGGCAATTCCCGTTGTCGGCCCGGCGATCCAGACCTGGCTGCTCGGCGGTTTCTCGCCGGACAATGCCACGCTGAACCGCTTCTTCTCGCTGCATTACCTGCTGCCGTTCGTGACTTTCGGGGTGATCATCCTGCACATCTGGGCGCTGCACATCCCGGGCTCCAACAACCCGACCGGCGTCGACGTGAAGGGTCCGCAGGATACGATCCCGTTCCACCCCTATTACACCGCCAAGGACTTCTTCGGCCTCGGCGTCTATTTCACGCTGTTCGCGGCCGTGGTGTTCTTCGCTCCGAATGCGCTTGGTGAAGTCGATAACTACATCCCGGCCAACCCGCTTTCGACCCCGGCGCACATTGTCCCCGAGTGGTATTTCTGGCCATTCTACGCGATCCTGCGCGCCTTCACGACCGACTTCCTGTTCATTCCGGCCAAGCTATGGGGCGTAATCGCGATGTTCGCGTCGATCCTGCTGCTGTTCTTCCTGCCGTGGCTGGACACGTCGCCGGTTCGCTCGAATGCCTATCGTCCGCTGTCGCGTGCGCTGTTCTGGGTGTTCGTCGCGGTCGTCATCGTGCTCGGCGTTGCCGGCGGCAAGCCGGCGGAAGAGCCCTGGGTCATGCTGAGCCAGGTCCTGACCGCCTATTACTTCGCGCACTTCCTGATCATCCTGCCGCTGGTCAGCCGGTTCGAAAAGACCTTGCCGCTGCCGAACTCGATCTCCGAAGCCGTGCTGGCGAAGTACCGCAAGACCGGATCGATGGCACCGGGCGCTCTCGCCCAGCCGGCCGAATAAGGACCACGTCAGCATGATCCGTCTCGGCGCTCTCGGCCTTGGCCTCCTGTTCGTCGTCACCGTGTTGTGGGGCGCTATCCAGCCCCGCGATGCGGTGCCGCCGAACGTGGTCGAGGAACTCCACAAGCATCCGCAGGAAATCGAATGGTCGTTCAACGGCCCCGGCAACCTCGGCATTCTCGGCACTTTCGATCGCGCGCAGATGCAGCGCGGCTTCCAGGTCTACAAGGAAGTCTGCTCGGCCTGCCATTCGATCAATCGCGTCGCTTTCCGCGATCTTGCCGATCTGGGCTTTTCGGCTGCCGAAGTGAAGGCCATCGCCGCTTCCTATGAAGTGCCGTCGATCAACGATACCGGCGAAGCGGCGACGCGCAAGGCGACGACCGCGGACAAGTTCCCGCTGATCTACCCGAACGAAGCCGCGGCTCGCGCTGCACAGAATGGCGCGCTGCCGCCCGACCTGTCCTTGATCACCAAGGCGCGCGAGGACGGTTCGAATTACGTCAAGTCGCTGCTGACCGGCTATGAGGAAGCCCCGAAGAAGTGGAATGTTCCGGACGGTCTCTATTACAACCCGTACTTCCACTCGCTCAACATCGCCATGCCGCCGCCCATCGCCGCCGATGACCAGGTGACCTATGCAGATGGTACCAAGGCCTCCATGGAGCAGATGGCACAGGATGTCTCGGTATTCCTGACTTGGACCGCCGAGCCGAAGCTGGAAGCCCGCAAGGAAACCGGCGTGGCAGCGATCATCTTCCTGCTGATCATGACTGCTCTCGGCTATCTCAGCTATCGCCGCGTCTGGGCCGACATCAAGAAGCCGAAAATCGCTCCGGCCGAATAAGACAGTTTCTACCGGACAGAAAGGGGGCGGCCATCCGGAAGGATTGGCCGCCCCTTTGTTTTGCGGCATGGTGACGTGACCATCGGGGGACTGGCATTGAACGATGACCTGAAAGCACTGATCCGCACCATCCCGGATTATCCCAAGCCCGGCATCCAGTTCCGCGATATCACCACCCTGCTGCTCGATGGCCCGGGCTTTGCCGCGACCATCGATCGGCTCGCCGAGGCTGTCGGCCCGGCGCCGGACCTGATCGCCGGGATCGAAGCGCGCGGCTTCATCTTCGGCGCGGCGCTGGCTCACCGGCTGGGGTGCGGCCTCGTGCTGCTGCGCAAGAAGAACAAGCTTCCCGGCGTTGTCACCGGGGTCAACTATGCGCTTGAATATGGCCAGGATCGCATCGAGATGCACGCCGATGCGGTGGCGCCCGGCCAGAAGGTGGCGCTGGTCGACGATCTGATCGCGACCGGCGGCACGGCGTTGGCCGGCGTGGAGCTGCTGCGCTCGGCGGCGGCCGATGTCACCCAGGCGCTTTTCGTGATTGACCTGCCCGATCTGGGCGGCGCGGCACGGCTGGCTGCGGCCGGCGTCGCGGTCCGCGCGCTGGTGGCGTTCGACGGGGACTGAGGCAGAACTACGGCCGGCCGGCGGAAGGGACCACGCAGCTTCGAAGCCCTCCCGACGGGGAGGGCAAATCGGTCAGCGCTTGGCCTTGCGTGCCGCGTAGCGCGCGTCGCGAGCGGCCTTCTGGGCAGCAACGCGAGCGATTTCCTCCAGCCGCGCCTGTTCGGCAGCGACGGCGGCCTGGGCTTCCTTCTCGCCCCTGGCGATTTCGGCAAGGCGAGCTGCTTCGGCGTGTTCCAGCTTGCGTTTTTCCTCGCGTTCGAGGCGCTTTTCGGCGGCGCGAGCGCGTGCTGCCAGGGCATCCTCGCTGGGCGGCGGCGCCGTCTTGAATTTTTCGAGTTTTGCCAGGCGCGCCTGTTCGGCGGCCTTGGCGCGATCGTTGAAGTCAGGAAGCTTGAATGCCATGGGACGCGCCCTTTAGCGCTCCTCCGGGCCCGCTGCAACCGTCGTTGCGAGCTGCAGCGTCGTTGCGCCGCCGAAGTTGCAGGACGTTGGGCGATCCATGGCCAGGAAAGCGGTTTCAACCGGCCGGGTTGCCGCTCGACCCGACCCGCAGTTATTTCGGAGTTTCCGGCGAGGGGCGGCTGCGGCATTGTCGAAGGCATGGACATGACCACCGCTTTCGAAGCGAGCCTGGAGGCAGCGGCGGCGCGCGGCGGCGACTTGACGGCGCTGGTCCATGATCGGCTGTTCGATCGCCATCCCGCGCTGCGCGGCGAGTTCTGGCGCGATGGCAACGGTGCCGTGCGCGGCGAGATGCTGGCGCAATTGTTCGAAACGCTGATCGATCTGGCCGGGCCGCGCCGTTCGGCAGCGCTGGTCATCGCCAGCGAAGTCACCACCCACGATGCCTATGGCATTTCGCGGCAGCATTTCGCTGAATTCTTCGACGTGGTTTGCGAAGCCGTCGAGATCGCGGCGGGGCCGGACTGGACGCCGGCGATGGCAGGGGCGTGGCAACAGCTGCTCGGCGAGGTGCGGGCAGTGCTGGCAGCATAGGCGGCAGCCTCACGAAAAATGGCCGGGGCCGACCGCGAGGGCCGGCCCCGGCTCGTCCGTCAGTTCAGGGTCCTGGCGAGCAGCAGCGCGCGGGCATCTTCCATGCTGGCGGCGCCGCCGCGGTCTTCGGCGCCATCTTCACCGCCGACGAGGCCGGCGCCCGGTCCGGCAGCGATATCGGCGCCCGTCAGCGGATCGGCGGCAGGGTCTGACAGCGCGCGCCGCTGCAATGCGGTCAGCATTTCGCGATCGGACTTGTCGAGCCCGACCGAAGCGGTTCCGTCGCCGCCGTCCATGGCCAGCGCCTCGTCGAGGTCGTCGATACGGTCCCATTGGTCACCGTCGTTCCACGGGCCGAGGCGGTCGCCGTCGCCCTGGCTGGCGTTGACATAAACGCTGGCATATTTGGCGAGGCCGGGCAGCTTGCCGGGCGGGAAATTGTCCTCGATCGCGAACAGCGCCTTTTCGAAGCTTTTCTGGTGGGCGATTTCGCGCGTCATCAGGAAGCCGAGCGCATCCTTGCTGCCGGCATCGTCGGTGATGGCGATCAGGCGTTCATAGACGATCTTGGCGCGGCTTTCGGCGGCGATGTTCGATCGCAGGTCGCAGGTCGGATCGCCGCGGGTGTCGATACAGGCTGCCGTCCACGGCACGCCGGCGGAATTGGTCAGCGCCGGGCCGCCGCCATGCAGCAGCGCCTGCGTGTGGCTGCTGCCGCCCTCGTTGAGCGACACGAACAGTTCGGCCTCGTCCGTCGTCGCTTCGGCGAACTGGCCCTTGGCGCCCTTGTTGAGCATGGCGACGATCGAGCCGATGACTTCGAGGTGCGACAGTTCCTCGGTGGCGATATCGAGCAGCAGGTCCTTGCGGCCGGCGTCGACCTTGCCGATGCCCTGGGTGAAGTAGCGCATGGCGGCTGCAAGCTCGCCATCGGGGCCGCCGAACTGTTCGAGCAGCAGGGTGGCGAGCGCCGGATTGGGTTCGGCGACGCGGACGGTATATTGCAAGCGCTTGTTTTGCAGGAACATTGCGAATTCTCCTGGGGGGCAGGGTGGCAATCAGCGAGGCGACGCGGCGGTTGCCGGCTTTGCGACGGGCCGGGAACCGGCGCGGCGGGCACCCCGTTTGGCAAGGGGCGCAATGTTCCGCCGACGACCAGGAGATTTCCCATGCCGACCCCAGCCGAACTCGAAGCGAAATTCTGGAAAGCCCTGCATTCGGACCGGACGATGATGCTCGGCCTCGATGGCGTGGAAGACGGCCATGCCCGGCCGATGACGGCGCAGGCCGAAGGCGACCAGGGCCCGATCTGGTTCTTCGGCGCTCGCGACAGCGACCTGGTGCACCGGCTCGCCGAGGGCAATCGCGCCATCGCGACCTTCGTCGACAAGGGCCACGACCTGTTCGCGACGGTGCACGGCCGCTTGAGCCTGTGCGAGGACCGCGCCGTGATCGACCGGTTGTGGAACCCCTTTGTGGCGGCGTGGTACGAAGGCGGCCGCGAGGACCCCAAGGTGGCGCTGCTTTGCCTCGATACCGAAAAGGCCGAGATCTGGCTGAACGAGAACAGCGTTTTTGCTGGAATCAAGACGCTGCTGGGGATCGATCCGAAGCAGGATTACCGCGACAAGGTCGCCGAGGTGCCGCTGACCTGATCGGCGGGAAGGCACGCCGGAGCCGGCATCGCGGGAGGGAGGGGGCGGGGGGCAGGCCGCACTCTCAAATACGCCGGTTTCCTTCCCCCATGCAGTCGGTAAGGCCATCGGTCATGCCGTTGGCATGAAAGCCCGAACCCGCGCGGACGTCGCGGGGCGGGGTTTCCTTGGGGAGATCGTCATGCATCCGTTCGTCCACGCCACCGCCACGCCGGACCGGACGGCGGTGCTGATGGCGGGATCGGGCGAGCGGCTGAGCTATGGCGAGCTTGAGGCGCGGTCGAACCGGGCAGCGCACCTGCTGCGCTCGATCGGGCTGAAACGCGGCGATTGCATCGTGCTGATGATGCACAATTGCCTCGATTTCCTGCCGCTGGTGTGGGGCGCGCAGCGATCGGGGCTGATCTTCGTTGCCATGTCGACGAAGCTGACGCCGGCCGAAGCGCGTTACATCGTCGAGGATTCGAACGCTCGCGTCATTTTCGCCAGTGCAGCGCTTGCCGAAATCGCGGCGAGCGCCGGCGCCGGGCTGCCCGGCTTTGCCTGCGGCGGTGCGATTGCCGGGTTCGCCGACCTTGGCGAAGCACTGGCGGCGCAGCCGGAAACGCGCATCGCCGATGAAAGCCCGGGCCGCGACATGCTTTATTCGTCGGGCACCACCGGGCGGCCCAAGGGCGTCATCGGCCCGCTGCCGGAAGGCCCGCTCGACCAGGGCGATGCACTGCAGGGGCTGGTGGCGGCGCTTTACGGCTTTGGTCCCGAGATCGTCTATCTGTCGCCGGCGCCGCTCTATCATGCGGCGCCGCTGCGCTATTGCATGGCGGTGCACCGTTTTGGCGGCACGGTGATCGTGATGGAAAGGTTCGACCCCGAAACCTATCTGCGCCTCGTCGAAGAACATCGCGTCACCCACAGCCAGCTGGTGCCGACGATGTTCGTGCGGATGCTGAAATTGCCCGAGGAAGCACGGCGCCACCACGACCTGTCGTCGCTGAAGGTCGCCATCCATGCCGCGGCGCCGTGCCCGGTCGATGTCAAGCACGCCATGATCGGCTGGTGGGGGCCGGTGATCTATGAATATTACAGCGCCACCGAAGGGGCCGGGTTCACTGCCATCACGCCGCACGAGTGGCTGGCGAAACCGGGATCGGTCGGCCGGTCGATCCTGGGCGAAATCCGCGTGCTTGGCGATGATGACGAAGTGCTGCCGCCAGGCGCGACCGGGCGCATCTATTTCCATGGCGGCGGCAATTTTGCCTATCACAAGGATCCCGACAAGACGGCCAGCGTGATGGGCGCGCACGGTGCCACATTCGGCGACATCGGCCATGTCGATGAAGACGGCTATCTGTTCCTGACCGATCGCGCGGCGTTCATGATCATTTCGGGCGGCGTCAACGTCTATCCGCAAGAGGCGGAGAACGCGCTGATCCTGCATCCGCAGGTGGCCGATGTCGCGGTGTTCGGCGTGCCGGACTCCGAAATGGGTGAAGCGGTGAAGGCGGTGGTGCAGCCGCGCGACATGGCCGCCGCCGGGCCGGAACTGGAGGCGGAATTGCTCGCCTTCGTCCGCGACCGGCTAAGCCATGTGAAATGCCCGAAATCGATCGATTTTCTGGCGGAACTGCCGCGCCACGACACGGGCAAATTGTACAAGCGATTGCTCAAGGATCGCTATTGGGCCGCGGCGTAGCGGCGGAACGGGCATAATCGGGCGCTGTCGCCATCGGCAGGGCTGGCATTTCGGGGCCGCATCGGCTCTTGTCCGGCCATGCTCAAACGTTTTCTCGCGCTGCTCGGGTCGTTTTTCGTTGTCGCCGCCGTTCCTGCCATCGCCAGCCCCGGCCTGTGGGTGGTTCGCGACGGCAAGGCCGAAGTCGCCATTTTCGGCACCATCCATGCGCTGCCGCGCGGCAATGGCTGGTTGGCGCCGACGCTGGCGCGGCGTTTCGATCGCGCCGATCGCCTGGTGCTGGAAACCATCATTCCCGATGATCCGATGGCGCTGGCGCCGGTCATCAGCCGGATGGGAACCCGCACCGGGCTGCCGCCGATCCGCCAGCGCGTGTCACCGGCGGCGTTCGCTCGGCTGGGTCCGGTGCTGTCGGGCAGCGGGCTGCCGCCGGCGGCGCTCGACAGCATGGAAAGCTGGCTGGCGGCGATCACCATCAGCGAGGCGAGCCTGGCCGCGGTCGGCATCGATCCGCGGCAGGGGGTCGAACCCATATTGCTGGCGCGGGCCCGGCGGCAGGGCAAGCCGGTGACCGGGCTGGAGACACCCACCGAACAACTCGGCTTTCTCGACAGCCTGCCCGATGCCGACCAGGCCGCGATGCTGGAAGCGACGCTGGGCGATACCGCCGATGTGCGCGGCGAAACGCAGCGGCTGATCGGCCGCTGGCAGGACGGCGATGTCGATATCATCGCCGCCGATTTCGCTCGCGAGGCGAAGGCGACGCCGACCTTGCAGCGCGTGCTGATCAGCGAGCGCAACCGGCGCTGGGCCGATGAAGTGGTGGCGATGCTGCGCCGGCCGGGGCGGGTGTTCCTGGCCGTCGGTGCCGCGCATCTGGGCGGCCGCGACGGGCTGCTGACCATATTGCGCAACCGCGGCCTGGCAGTGGAGGCAGTCGATCTGGCCGAAGCGCCGCCGGCAGCACCGGTGCGCCAGGCGGCGGCGCGGGGCAAGAAGGCGGTGAAGGCGGTGAAGGCGGCTCCCGCGAAGAAGGGCAAGGCAGCGGCCGGCAAGACCAAGGCAAAGGCGAAGGCCAAGAAAAAGAAGTAGGGGGTCGGGGTCGGGGCATTGTCCCTGCAAAAGACAGAGCCCAACCCCGATCGCTGGCGGTGCGCGCCGTCTGCCACTCCCCGCAAGCGGGAGGGGGAGAAGGCAGGGCGTCGTTTTGTCGGATCGGATGGCGGATCGGGTACCAACGTCGTTCGCGGCCACCGCGCGAGACCGGCGCCTTGCCTTTGCCGACGCCCTGCCCTATGCGCCACCGCTTCGCAGCTGCCATTTCCGCATCCCTGGAGGCACGGCAGCGCGAACCGGCCACCGTGGATCCCGTGCACCCTGCGCGGCCCAGCGGCCGGCAACATCATCTGGAGATGCGAGCATGAGCGAAACTCTGAAGCTCGCGGCCGAACTGCGCGAAAAGGCAGGCAAGGGAGCCTCCCGCGCTGTGCGACGCACCGGCCGCGTACCCGCCGTCATCTATGGCGCCGGTCAATCCGCCACCCCTATCCATGTCGAGGAAAGGCTGCTGGTCCGCCAGCTCTCGTCGGGGCATTTCATGAATTCGGTCGTCGAGATCGAAGTCGATGGCCAGACCATCCGCACCCTGCCGCGCGACGTGCAGTTCCATGTCGTCAGCGATCGGCCGATCCATGTCGATTTCCTGCGCCTGGCCGGCAATGCGGTGATCACCGTCGCCGTGCCGGTGCATTTCACCGATGAAGACCAGTCGCCGGGCCTGAAGCGCGGCGGCACGCTGAATGTCGTTCGCCACGAAATCCAGGTCGATTGCCGGCCGGATGCCATCCCCGATCAGATCGATGTCAGCCTGGCTGGCAGCGATATCGGCGATTCGATCCACATCAGCGCCATCACCCTGCCGGAAGGCGTCGAGCCGCACATCCACGATCGCGATTTCACCATCGTCACCTTGGTCGCACCGTCGGCGCTGAAGAGCGAGACCGGCGAAGCGGCTGCAGACGGCACCGCCGCCGCTGCCTGAGGCGATTCGCGATAGCCGGGGCCGGCGATGCTGATCTTCGCCGGCCTCGGCAATCCCGGCGGGCAATATGCCCTGCACCGGCACAATTTCGGCTTCATGGCGGTCGATGCGATCGCTGCGCTGCACGGCTTCGGCCCGTGGAAGACGCGTTTTCAGGGGCTGACCGCCGAAGGCAGCATCGGCGGTGCGAAGCTGCTGTTGCTCAAGCCGGCGACGTTCATGAACGACAGCGGCCGCAGCGTCGGTGAGGCGCTGCGTTTCTACAAGGCCGAACCGGCGACCGCGCTGACGGTTTTCTACGACGAACTCGACCTGGCGCCGTTCCGGGTGAAGGTGAAGCACGGCGGCGGCGCCGCCGGCCACAACGGCATCCGCTCGATCGATGCGCATATCGGTAACGGCTATCGCCGGGTCCGGCTCGGCATCGGCCATCCCGGCCACAAGGACCGCGTCGTCGGCCATGCGCTGGGCAATTTCAGCAAGGCGGAAGCGGCGGAGCTGCCGATCTTTCTCGCCGCCGTCGCTGCCGAAGTGCCGTGGCTGGTGGCGGGCGATGACGTGCGCTTCATGAACGATGTGGCGCTGCGGCTGGGCTGAGCGTCCGGCCTCCGGCCTGCGAGGCAAGCCTTGCGGCCTCCGTCGCGCTTGCGGCCTCCGTCGCGCTTGCGGGCGGGGGCGGGGGTGGGTAGTGCCTCGCCAGCTTTCCGTGGCTTCGGCCTGACGGCACCTCCCACCCCCGACCCCTCCCGCCAGCGGGAGGGGGGAGACTTCACGAATGCCCATCCGTTGCGGAATCGTCGGCCTGCCCAATGTCGGCAAATCGACCCTGTTCAATGCGCTGACGCAGACGGCGGCGGCGCAGGCAGCGAATTACCCGTTCTGCACGATCGAGCCGAACGTCGGCAATGTCGCGGTGCCCGACCCGCGCTTGCAGGAACTCGCTCGCATCGCGTCGTCACAGAAGATCATCGAGACGCAGCTGGGCTTTACCGACATCGCCGGGCTGGTGCGCGGCGCATCGAGCGGCGAGGGCCTGGGCAACCAGTTCCTTGCCAACATCCGCGAAACCGATGCCATCGTCCATGTGCTGCGCTGTTTCGAGGATGACGACGTCACCCATGTCGAAGGCAAGGTCGACCCCGTCGCCGATGCCGAGACGGTGGAGACCGAACTGATGCTCGCCGACCTCGAAAGCCTTGAAAAGCGTGTGCCGGCGCTGGTGAAAAAGGCGACGCAGGGCGACAAGGAAGCAAAAGTCGCCGCCGCCGTGCTCGGCCAGGCGCTCGAACTGCTGCGTGCCGGCAAGCCCGCCCGGATGACCGAGCCGCGCGACGAGGAGGAAGCGCGCGCGCTCAAGATCGCGCAGTTGCTGACCGCCAAGCCCGTCCTGTACGTCTGCAATGTCGAGGAAGCGTCGGCCGCCACCGGCAACGCCCATAGCGGGGCGGTGGCAGCGATGGCGGCGCGGGTCGGCGCCGGCAGCGTGATTGTCTCGGCCGCCATCGAAGCCGAAGTCGCGATGATGGAGCCGGGCGACCGCGGCGAATATCTGGAATCGCTGGGGCTGCACGAAACCGGCCTCGCCCGGGTCGTGCGCGCTGCCTATTCGCTGCTCGGGCTGCTGACCTTCTTCACAGTCGGGCCGAAGGAAGCCCGCGCCTGGACGGTGGCGGTCGGTTCGCGCGCCCCGCAGGCCGCCGGCGAGATCCATGGCGATTTCGAAAAGAAGTTCATCCGCGCCGAAACCATCGCTTTCGACGATTATGTCAAATATCAGGGCGAAAGCGGTGCCCGCGAAGTCGGCCGGCTGCGGTCCGAAGGCAAGGATTATGTCGTCCACGATGGCGATGTGATGCACATCCTGCACGGGGCATAGGGAGCGGCAATGGCGTTTTCGCGCCGCCATCTGCTCGGCTTCGGCCTTGCCACGGCTGCCGGTGCCGGGGCGCAGGGGGTCGATCTGCGCCTGCCCGGCGGGCCGTCGCTGCGGCCGATCAGCGACGCCTTTCCGGGCAAGCGCGGCATGATCGTGCAGCGAACGCAGCCGCCGCTGCTCGAAACGCCGCTCGGCGCCTTCGACACCGGTGTCATCACCCCCAATGATCGTTTCTTCGTGCGCTGGCACTGGCCGTTGCCTGCCGAAATCGACCCCGCGACCTGGGCTTTGCGCGTCGACGGTGCCGTCGAACGGCCGCAAATCCTGACGCTGGCAGCCCTGGCGAAACTTCCGCAGACCGAAATCGTCGCCGTCAATCAATGCGCCGGCAATGCCCGCGGCCTGTTCGAACCACGCATCGCCGGGGCACAATGGGGGCAGGGCGCCTGGGGCAATGCACGCTGGCGCGGTGTCGCGCTGCGGCATGTGCTCGATGCCGCCGGGCTGCGCGCCGGGGCGGTGGCGGTGCGGTTCGGCGGCGCCGATGTGCCGCCCGTCGATGGCGCGCCGGCCTATCTCAAATCGTTGGCGGTCGATCATGCCCGCGATGGCGAAGTGATGATCGCGACGCACATGAACGGCGAACCGCTGCCGCTGCTCAACGGCCTGCCGCTGCGGCTGGTCGTGCCCGGCTGGTATTCGACCTATTGGGTGAAAATGCTCGACCGGATCGAGGTGCTGACCGCGCCCGATGACAATTTCTGGATGGCGAAAGCCTATCTGATGCCCGACACGCCGGGCGGCAGCGTGGCGCCGGGCACGGCGAATTTCCCCAAAAAGCCGATCGGCGCGATGGTGCCGCGCGCGCTGGTCACCAGCATCGCCGATGGCGACCGGCTGGCGTGGCGCGCGGCGATGACGGTGCGCGGGGTGGCGATTGGCGGCGATGCCGGCGTGGCGCGGGTGGAATTTTCCGGCGACGGCGGTGCGACGTGGCGCGATGCGACGCTGGGGGTCGATATCGGCCGCTACAGCTTCCGCCGGTTCGAGGCGGCGCTGGCACCGGTGCGCGGCGCGATGGCGCTGCGGGGGCGCGCCACCAGCACGGCCGGCGTCGTGCAGCCGCTGGCACCGGTCTGGAACCCCAGCGGCTATCGTCGCGGCGAGGCCGAGACCATTCGGGTGGAGTTCGTCTGATGCGCCTTGTCGTCCTGGGCTTCCTTGCCGCCGGCGCTGCGGTGGCGGCACCGGTCAGTGTCGTGCTGCCCGAGGCGGCGACCACCTATCCCGATCTCGGCCCCGGCGCGCCGCCCGCCGAAGCGATCAACAACAATTGCCTTGGCTGCCACAGCGCCGAAATGGTGCTGACCCAGCCGCGGTTGACTCCGGCCGAATGGCAGGCCGAAATCGCCAAGATGCGCAACGTCTTCCACGCGCCGATCGACCCGGCCGACGATGCCGCCATCGTCGCCTGGGCGGTGGCCTGGTCGAAGCGGTTGCCGGAAGGGTAGGTTGACCCGCCCGGCGCCGGGCCGTTACAGCCGCGGATAGATTTTACCGCATCTGCGAAGGCCCCGATTTGTCCGCGACGCTGTCTTTCCAGGATATCATCCTCGCATTGCAGCGCTATTGGGGAGGCTGCGGCTGTGCGCTGCTGCAGCCCTATGACATGGAGGTCGGCGCCGGCACCTTTCACCCCGCCACCGTGCTGCGCGTGCTGGGGCCCGGCCATTGGAACGCGGCCTTTGTCCAGCCGAGCCGGCGGCCTAGCGATGGCCGCTATGGCAACAACCCCAATCGCCTGCAGCATTATTACCAGTTCCAGGTGATCCTGAAGCCCAGCCCCGACGATCTGATCGACCTGTATCTGGGGTCATTGGATGCGATCGGCATCGATCGCACCGCGCACGACATCCGCTTTGTCGAGGATGATTGGGAATCGCCCACCCTCGGCGCCTGGGGGCTGGGCTGGGAAGTCTGGTGCGACGGCATGGAGGTGACGCAATTCACCTATTTCCAGCAGGTCGGCGGCCATGATTGCGCGCCGGTGGCGGGCGAACTGACCTATGGCCTCGAACGGCTGGCGATGTATGTCCAGGGGGTCGAGAACGTCTATGACCTGCGCTACAATGATACGGGCGTCAGCTATGGCGATGTGTTCCTGAAGAACGTCAAGGACTTGCCCCGGCCATCGACGATGCGCTTTTTGAAAGTGCCGTAAATTTCTGTCATCGAATCACGCACGAG
>JBBQWE010000043.1:0-20916 GCA_038210855.1 Sphingomonadales bacterium
CGTTGAACACCGGCCGGCGGCGCAGTTCGGCCGGCACTGCCGCCAGCGCCTGCAGCGGATTGGCATAGGCCTCGGGCCGGGTCATCGGCACCGCCAGCCGGACCGCCATCAGTGCCAGCAGCAGCGTCGCCGGCAACAGCAGCCAGCGCCGCGGCAGCGACCCCGGAACGCTGGAAAGTGCCGTCGCCAGAGGTTGCGCGAGCAGCAGCGAACCGACCAGGACGAACACGGCCTGGTGGCGCCCATGCGCCAGCGCCAGGTGCAGCAGCCCCAGCAGCAGCAGCGCCCGCAGCGGTGCCAGGCGCAGCGGTCGCAGCAACGCGACGGCCAGCAGGGCGAGCACGACGGCTTCGAACTGCGGCGTTTTCGGAAAATTCGTCGGCTGCCATTCGCCGATCAGGGTCAGCACGTCCAGCCGGCTGACCATGATCGGGAACAGCAGCCCGGCCGGACCCTGCGGCGTGACCATCGCTGCCAGCAGACAGGCAATTCCGAAACCGCCCCAGCCGATCAGCACGCGCCGCCGATCGGGGCCGGCGACCAGCGCTTCAAGACCGAAAACCCCGGCGATGCCAAGCCCGAGCAGCCAGCTGGCATGGAAATTCGCCCAAAGCAGCATCACCGGCACCAGCCACAGCGGCGGCGGCTGCCCGGCCTCGCGGGCGCGCAGCATGCTGATCGTCCAGAACACCAGGATCGGCCAGGCCAGCACATGCGGCCGCGCCAGGATCCCCGGGGTCAGCGTTGCGGCCACCAATGCCACCAGCAGCACGACCTTGCGCGCATCCAGCCAGCGTGCCGCCTCGGCGCCGATCATCGCCAGCGTCGCCGCCAGTGCGAGCGCCGGCAGCAGCGCCACGCCGGGCCAGCCGCCGGCGCGCGCCGCCAGCGCCATCAGCACCTCGGCCAGCCATTCATGCGCATGCCACGGCCAGCCGGCGGCTGTGAAGGAGAAGGGATCGCTGGTCGGAACGCGGCCGCTGTCGAGGATCAGCCGCCCGGTCGCGAGGTGCCAGCCGGTATCGCCATCGTTGAACAGCCGCGGTTCGAAGGCGGTGGCCGCGGCGACGGCGATGGCCAGCACCAGGCCTGCGACAACGCCGGCATGGGGGCCGATCCTCGTCCTGGAATCGGGAGATATCGCGGGAAAAGCGGTCGCCATGATGCGCCGTCCTTCCTGCAAAGCCGGCGATTGGCAAGGCCCGGCCCGGCGCTTCGGCGGGAACGCTGCCCCGCGCTCGTCGTTTTCGCCCTGAATCGTTCGCCCTGAATCGTTCGCCCTGAATCGTTCGCCCTGAATCGTTCGCCCTGAATCGTTCGCCCTGAATCGTTCGCCCTGAACCGATTGTTCATCCACCCGCCCTTGAAGGAGCTGCATGCCATGTTGGCCGCCCCTGTCGATGCCGAACACCCGCTTGCCGACGATTTCCGCAACTTCGTTCGCGATCCCGCCTTTCCCTGTGTTGGTGCCAAGGCAGCGCTGCAGCGCGGCGGCATGCGCATCCTGGTGGCCCGCGACCTCGCTTCGGCGTGGGACGACCTGCGCATCCTGCCCGAACTCGTGGCGCTGGCGGCCGGCTGGAAGGCCGATCCGGCGCTGTTCCAGACGCTGGTGGTGATCTTCGAAGGTCCCGAATCGATCGACGAGGCGGGCTTCGAGGGCCATTTGTGGGAACGCGTCCAGAGCCTCGCCGACAAGGACGACCTTTGGTACGGCAGCCCCCGCGACACACGCGTCAGCGACGACCCCGGCGACCCGCATTTTTCGCTCAGTTTCGGCGGCGAAGCGTTCTTTGTGGTCGGCCTGCACCCCGGCGCCAGCCGCCCGGCGCGGCGGTTTTCGCGGCCGGCGCTGGTCTTCAACCTGCACGACCAGTTCGAACAATTGCGCGCCGCCAACCGTTACGAACCGCTGCGCACCGCCATCCTGGACCGTGACGAAGCGCTTGCCGGATCGATGAATCCGATGCTGGCGCGGCACGGCACCACCTCCGAAGCCCGCCAATACAGCGGCCGCGCCGTCGATAACGACTGGCAATGCCCCTATGCGGGCCGTGGCCAGGGGGCTCGCGATGCTGCCTGAGCCTGTCGAAACGACGGTTCCGGGGCAGGTTCGCGAGATTCCGCCGCGCTCCGGAACGGCTTTCCGGCTGCAAAGGGGCCAGCAACTGATGGTGATCGACCCCTGCGGCGAACAGGTTGCCGACCTGCTGGCGTTCAATGCCGATGATCCGGACGAAGCGATTTCGTCGGGCCGGACGCTCGATTTCCTGTCGCGCATCTATCTGACGGCGCCCGATCCGATCTGGTCGAACCGGTCGAATGTCATGCTGCGCATCGTTTCCGACAGCGTCGGGCGCCACGATTTCCTGCTGACACCGTGTTCGGCCGACACGTTTCGCATCCTTTATGGCGACAAACTTCCGCATCGCGGCTGTTTCGGCAACCTCGCGGCTGCGCTGGCGCCGTTCGGGATCGGTCCGGACCGCATTCCGGTGGCGTTCAACGTCTTCATGAACGTCGCTATCGATGGCGAAACCGGCGTGCTGCGTGTGTTGCCGCCGCGCAGCCGGGCCGGCGACAGCCTGGTTGTGCATGCGGAAATGGACCTGATCATCGGCCTTACCGCTTGTTCGGCGCTGGATTCGAACAACGGCAGCTTCAAACCGATCCGGTTTCGCATCGATTAGGGCGGTTTTCCGATCGATCCGGGGCATCGCCCGGCCGCGAGCGCGCGGCGTTTCGGCAATCCGCCCCGATGGCCTGCTGTCGTTGTCCCAATTCCCGTTGCAGGCGACCGATCGGGAAGGCCCTTTGTTCCCTGACGAGTCTCGATCCGCGAGCTTTGGTATCAGTCGACCCGGCCGCGAAAACCGTCGCGCAGCGCGCGTTTCAGCACCTTGCCGATATGGCTGCGCGGCAGTTCGTCGACCAGTTCGACCGCGGCCAGCCGCTGCGTCTTGCCCAGCCCGGCATTGGCGGCGGCGCGGATCGCCGCGGCATCACCGCCCGGCGCCACCACGAACGCCAACGGCGTTTCGCCCCAGCGATCCGATACGATGCCGACCACGGCCGCTTCGACGACGCCCGGCAAGGCGACCAGCACCGCCTCGATATCGCTCGGATAGATATTGAAGCCGCCGGAGATGATCATGTCCTTGGCGCGGTCCATAAGGGTGAGGAACCCGTCCGCGTCCAGCCGGCCGATATCGCCGGTGCGCAGCCATTGCGAGCCATCGGGCGCGGTCCAGAACGCCCGCGCGGTCAGGTCCGGCCGGCCGCGATAGCCGGTCATCGTCGCTGCCGATTGGCCGACGATCTCGCCCGGCGTTCCCGGCGGCACGTCGCGGCCATCCTCGTCGATGATGCGAACGGCATGGCCCGGCGACGGCTGGCCGACCGTATGCAGCTTGTCCGGATGCAGGTGCGCCGGGAAGATGAAGCTGACGCCGCCTTCGGTCATGCCGAAGAATTCCACCAGCCCTCCCGGCATCCGGGCCAGCACTTCGGCCTTGAGCGCCGCCGAAAACGGCGCCGAAGTGCAGAATTTCATGACGATGCTCGACAGGTCGTGCGCGTCGAAGCGCGGGTCCTCCAGCAGTCGGCGATATTGTACCGGCACCAGCATGGCATGGGTGACGCGGTGCGCTTCGGCGAGCGCCAGCCAGCCGCCGGTATCGAATTTCGGCATCAGCACGACGGTGCCGCCCCAGGCGAGCATCGGAATGAAGCTGACCAGCGTGGTGTTCGAATAAAGCGGCGTCGAACACAGCGCGATGCTGGTCTCGTCATAGCCCAGCCCGCGCGCGCCGGTGATGTGCAGCGACCGCATCGCGCAGCTTTGCACGATGCCCTTGGGCGTGCCGGTGGTGCCCGACGAATAGATGATGTTGAACGCTGCGTGCGGATCGAGCGGTTCGAGCGGCGGAACCGCGGCATCGCCATCGATCCAGCCATCGAGAGCGTCGAGATCGACCAGCGTGACGCCGCCCGGCATATTGCCCGGCATTTCGCGCAAAACCGGGCCGAATTCGGCGCGCGCCGGCGCGTCGACGAACACGAGGCGCGCGCCCGAATCGGCGACCATTGCCGCGATCTGGGCGGGCGTCGAGGAAGGCGCCAATGGCGCCATGGTGGCGCGCAGCCGAAGCACCGCCGCCCACAGCACGGCATAATCGACGGAGGAATAGGCGATTGCTGCCACTGCCTCCCCGCCCACGACGCCGTGGCGGGCGAGGGTGGCAGCGACACGATCGATGCGCCGGGCGAATTCGCCCCAGTCGATACGCTGGTCGCCGCAGATGACGGCGGGGTGATGGGGGGCAGCCGCCGCACGAGCGAGGACGGCGGCGGGAAAATCGAAACAGGTCATCGCCGCAATCTGGCGAGGACCTCCGCGGGTGTAAACGGCGAGAAAGAAGGGGCCGGCAGCAGTGGCCGGAACCTGGTTCCTGCCGATCAGGCCGCCTTACGCTGCTCCGGTGCCGATGTCGGGTTGGTCGGCGCGAGAATGGCGAGGGCCGCGGCGTGCCAGTCATGCTGCGCCTGCAGCCGGGCGCGCTGTTCGGAACCGGCTTCGCTGCGGTCGATCGCGACGGTTAGTGCCGCGATGGCCTGGCGGTGGAAACGGACCTTTCCGCCGGTCTGCCGCTGGAACCAGAAGGGGATCAGGCGAATGACCGGATAGAGCAGCACCAGAACGGTGGTGACGGTGAAAAACACGGCGAGACCGGAAATCGTGGGCATCGGGGTTCCTGAAGTGGTGGGGTCAGCATACCGGCCGCTGCCCTGGCTGTCGCGTCTGGCACGATGCCGCGGTAACGGCCGGGTGCCGCCGATGCGGCGGGGTCAACGAAGAAGGGCGATCGCGGTTGCCCGCGTTCGCCCTTCCGTCGATCGTCAGAAGCTCGGGTGGTTCAGAGCGGCGAGAGGTTCACCGCTGCCTGCTTGCCACGACGGTCTTCTTCGAGTTCGAACGAGACGCGCTGGCCTTCGTTCAAGCCGCCGAGACCGGCGCGTTCCACCGCCGAGATGTGCACAAAGGCATCGGGACCGCCGTCTTCACGCTGGATGAAGCCGAAGCCCTTCTGGCCATTGAAGAACTTGACCGTGCCTTCAACCCGTTCGCCGGTGGTGACCGGTGCGGCGCGCTGTTCGCGGAAGCCGCCGCCCGACGGGCGCGGACGATCGCCGAAACCGCCGGCATCGCGTTCGCGCGGCGGGCGATCGGTGACGGCGAGCGGTTCGCCGTCGATGACGAGATCGGTTGCCGAAACCTTGCCGTTACGCTCGGTAAGGGTGAATTCGAGCGGCTGGCCATCGGCGAGGCCGGTGAAGCCGGCGGCTTCGACCGCGCTGATGTGGACGAAAACGTCCTCGCCGCCGTCATCGCGAACGACGAAGCCGAAACCCTTCTGGGCGTTGAAGAACTTCACGACACCCTTGGCGGTGCCGATGGCAATGCCGGGGCTGGCATCGCGGCGCGGGCCGCCGAAGCCGCCGCCACCGCCGCCGCGCGGCCCACCGCCGCCGAAGCCGCCACCGCCGCCGCGGGGCGCGCCGAAGCCGCCACCACCGCCGCCGAAGCGATCGCCACCACCGCCGCCGCCGCCGAAGCGATCGCCGCCGCCGCCGCCGTAACCACCGGCGCGGCTCGCACCAGGATCGAAGCCGCCGCCTTCAAATTGTTCGAACCCGCGCTCACGCTTGTCGAAACCACCACGCCCGGGACCGCGCCCGCGTTTGTCAAAGCTCATTGTGTTGTCCAAATTTCCATAACAGCGTTGTCGGGCCGTCGGCAGCGAAGCGGGGGTGTTGAGTAAAGATAAAAGAGATTACGCGTCGAAACCGAAATTGCACCGCATTCGAAGCTATAGCAGTTTTGGTGATTCGGCGAGGCATTTCGCCAGGGTTCAGCTTCGTCCGCCAAAATGCCTTCCCGGAGCCCCGAAATCGCCTCAATCGCGTCGGTTGAGCAAGCTTGCCGTCAACCCCGCCAGCAGCGCCGCTGCCACCGCCGCCAGGCCATAGGCGAGGCTGTTTTCCTGGGCCGCGACATAGATCCAGCGTTCGAAACCCGATTTGTCGATGCTGATCGGCACCTGCGAACTGGCGATGACGCGGCCGGCGCGAATCATGTGGATTTCGGCGACATAACTGCCCACCGGCACCGCCGACGGCAGCGCGATGCGGGCGCGGTACAGCACGCCGCGGGTGATGGTGACGCCGCCGCTGGCCTCTTGAAACAGCCCGGCGCGGCGCTTTTCGGCGATCAGCCCGGCTTCGAACGACCGGTCCGCGTCGCCGCCGGCCGGCGACAATTGCAGATTGTCGACTCCGATTTCGTAGATGGCAGTGGTGCGATCATCGGCCAGATCGGCGATCGGGCGAGTCGTGGCGACGGCATAGAAGCCCGGCACGCTTTCGAACCGCTGTTCCTCGGCATTGATCCAGATGCCGGCAAGCCGCGCCTTGCGCCGTACCGTTACCGGCTGGGCAGGCCCGCGCACCACAACGGCGATATCGGGGGCGGAATCGGGCCGGGCGCCGGCGGGATACTGGATGGCGCCATAAACGAGCAGGTCGGCGCCCTTGAAGGTCGTGTCGATTTCGATACGGGCCTGGCTGAGATCGCTGATCAGCATCGTCGGCGCCGCACCACCCAGCAGCGGCGCGAGCAACAGCGGCAACAACCAGCGACGCTTCACAGCACGTCCAGCGAATATAGCGACGCCGGGGTCCAGGTCAGCCCGACGAACAGCCGGATCGCCACCGCCAGCACCAGCAGCGCCAGCGCCAGCCGCAGCTTTTCCGGCCGCAGCCGCTGCGCCGCGCGCACTCCCAGTTGCGCGCCCGCCACGCCGCCGGCCAGCAGCAGCAGCGCCAGCACGATATCGACCGATTTCGACGACGTGGCGTGCAGCAGCGTGGTGGCCGCCGTCACGAAGATGATCTGGAACAGCGACGTGCCGACCACCGCCGTTGCCGCCATGCCGAGCACATAGAGCATCGCCGGCACCATGATGAAACCGCCGCCGATCCCCAGCACCACGGTCAGCATGCCGACAGCCGCGCCGAGCAGCAGCGGCGCCAGCGGCGAGATGTACAGCCCCGATTTGTAGAAGCGCATCCGCCCCGGCAGTGCCGCGACCCAGGGGTGATGCCGCCGCCCGCCCGAGCCTACGCTGCCGCCGGCGCGTATCCGGCGCAGTTCCGCCAGCGCCTGGCGCAGCATCAGCGAGCCGATCGAACCGAGCAGGACGACATAGGCGATGTTGATGACGACATCGATCTGGCCGAGTTTCTGCAACTGGCGAAAGCCGATCTGGCCGATGCCGGCACCGACGAGGCCGCCGGCGACCAGCACCAGCCCCATTTTCAGATCGACCTGCCCGCGCCGCCAATAGGCGAGCGCGCCGGAAACCGAAGCGCCGGTGATCTGCGTTGCCGACGATGCCACCGCCACCGCTGGCGGAATCCCGTAGAAGATCAGCAGCGGCGTCGTCAGGAAACCGCCGCCGACTCCGAACATGCCCGACAGGAAACCGACCCCGCCACCCAGCAGGATGATGACAAGGGCATTGACCGACATTTCGGCGATGGGGAGATAGAGATCCATCAGGGGACGGGGCTTAGCCGCTGGGCAGCCGGAAGGGGAGGCCCATGCGCGACGGCTGCATCGAAATCGGACCGGGTCGCTTCCGCGAAGTGCAGGGCCGCTGGTTCGAGGATTTCGTCATCGGCCATGTCTACGAACACCGCCCCGGCCGCACCATCAGCGAGGCCGACAACAGCTGGTTCACCCTGCTGACGATGAACACCCACCCGACCCACATCGATGCGGTTTACGCGGCGCAGACGGAGTTCGGCCGGCCGCTGGTGGTATCGACCCTGACCCTCGCCATCCTTGTCGGCATGAGCGTTTCCGATGTCAGCGCCAAGGCGGTCGCCAATCTGGGCTGGCAGGAGGTGCGGATGACGGCACCGGTATTTGCAGGCGACACGCTTTACGCCGAATCGGAAGTGACCGACCTGCGCGCCTCGGCCAGCCGCCCGCAACAGGGGCTGGTGACTGTCAGGACTGTCGGGCGCAATCAGGACGGCATTGTCATATGCACCTTCCGGCGCACCATGCTGGTGTGGCGGCGCGGCCACGGGCCGGGAGACCTCTGATGGCAACGGCAGCAGTGCAGATGGATGCAGGATCGGAAGACGCGCTGCTCGATGCCGTCGATCGCTGGGTGGTGCGCGAGGTGGCACCGATCGCGCGGGCCCATGACATCGGCGATATCTGGCCGGCGGGCCTGGTTGCCGGCATGGCCGACCTCGGCCTGTTCGGCGCCACCATCGGCACGCGCTGGGGCGGGCTCGGGCTGCCGGCGGCGACCTATGTCAAGATCGTCGCGCGCATCTGCCACGACTGGATGTCGCCGACCGGCATCTTCAATTCGCACTTGATGCTGGCGCATTGCATCGAGCGGTTCGGCACCACCGGGCAGCAGGCGGCATGGCTGCCGCGGCTGGCCAGCGGCTCGATTCGCGGCGGGCTGGCGCTGACCGAGCCCGACGCCGGCACCGATCTGCAGGGCATCCGCACCACGGCGCGCCGCGACGGCGACCATTATGTGCTGAACGGTTCCAAGACCTGGATCACCAACGCCATCCATGGCGAGGTGTTCGCGCTGCTCGCCAAGACCGACCCGGCCGCCGTGCCGCGCCATGGCGGGATGGGGCTGTTCATCGTCGACAAGTCGTGTCCCGGCTTCGTCACCGGTGCCAAGCTGCCCAAGATGGGCTATCGCGCCATCGATACCGGGCAGATCTTCCTCGAGGATTGCCGCGTGCCGGCCGATCGCCTGATCGGCGGTATCGAGGGGCAGGGCTTTTATCAGGCCACCGGTGGCCTCGAACTCGGCCGTATCAACGTCGCTGCGCGCGGCGTCGGCATGGCCGAAGGCGCGCTGGCCCGCGCCACGGCCTATGCGCAAGGCCGCCGCACGATGGGCAAGCCGATCGCCGAACACCAGGCCATCCAGCTGAAACTGGGGGAAATGGTGACCCGGGCGCGCGCCGCGCGCCTGCTGACGCTGGATGCGGCCGAAGCGTACGATCGCGGCGAACGCTGCGACATGGAGGCGGGGATGGCGAAATATTTCGCCTCCGAAGCAGCGCGCGACAATGCCGAAGAAGCGATGCGCATCTTCGGCGGCAATGGTTTTTCGCAGGATTACGAGATCGAGCGCTTCTACCGCGACGCCATGCTGCTGATCATCGGTGAAGGCACCAACGAGATGCAGCGGATGATCGTGGCGCGGCAATGGGTGAAGCGGAACCCGGTGTGACGGCGCTTTCCCTGCTGGCGCAAGCCGATTAGCCTGTCGGCGATGGAACCCGCCCCCACTTATCTGGTCGTCGTCGATGCCAGCCCGGAAGCGCGGGTGGCGCTGCGTTTCGCGGCGCTGCGATCGGCGCATGTCGGCGCGCGGCTGGCGCTCGCCCATGTCATCCGGCCGCCGGAATTCATGCAATGGGGCGGCGTCCAGGAAGCGATGCGCGCCGAAGCCCGCGCCGAGGCCGAAGCGCTGCTCGACGCGATGGCCAGCGAAGCCGAGACGCTCGCCGCCAGCCGCCCGGCGGTCACCATCCTGGAGGGCGAGGCAGCGCCGCTGATCCTCGACCATGTCCGCAGCGATGCGTCGATTCGGGCGCTGGTGCTCGCCGCCGCGGCAAAAGGCGCGCCGGGGCCGCTGATCAGTTTCTTCACCGGCGAACGCGCCGGGCAATTGCCGTGCGTGGTCATCGTCGTGCCCGGCGGGCTGGAACCGGAGCGGCTCGAGTCGCTGACCTGAACCCCGATCGATTTGCTCCACTTTCCTCTTGCGCCGTGCCAGCCCCCGCGCCACATCGGCCGCATACCGGCGACAGGACCCGACCTACGATGTTCATCGAAACCGAACGTACCCCCAACCCGCAGACGCTGATGTTCCGGCCCGGCCGCAGCGTCACCGATGGTGCCACCGCCGATTTCGCGACGCCGGAAAGTGCCGAAGCCTCGCCGCTGGCGGCAGCGTTGTTCAGCATCGGCGATGTCGAGCGGGTGTTCTTCGGCAGCGATTTCGTCAGCGTCAGCAAGGCGGAGGGCAGCGCCGACTGGATGGACCTGAAGCCGCAGGTGCTCGGGGTGCTGGTCGATCATTTCTCGTCGGGCGCGCCGCTCTACACCGTCGCTGCGACCGCCGCCGTGATCGCCGATGATCCGGAGGATGCCGAGATCGTCGCGCAGATTCAGGAACTTCTCGAAACCCGGGTGCGGCCGCAGGTCGCCGGCGACGGCGGCGATATCGTCTATCGCGGTTTCGACAAGGGCACCGTCTATCTCGAGATGCAGGGCGCCTGTTCGGGCTGCCCGTCGTCGACGGCGACGCTGAAGATGGGTATCGAATCGCTGCTCAAATATTATGTGCCGGAAGTTACCGACGTCCGCGCCGTCTGAAGGGCCTGCCCATGTCCGCTTCGATCGATGCCGTTGCGATGGCGACGCTGTTTGCCGATGCACGCACGCAATATGGCTGGACCGATGCAGCGGTCGGCGCGGCCGATCTGCGCGCGCTTTACGATCTGGCGAAGATGGGGCCGACATCGGCGAATTGTTCGCCGGCGCGCTTCGCGTTCTGCCATGGCGCGCAGGCCCGCGCCGATCTGGCCGCATGTGTCAGCGAGGGCAATCGCGCCAAGGTGCTGGCGGCGCCGGTTACCGCGATCATCGGCTTCGATCTGGATTTCGCCGATCGGCTGCCCGAACTGTTCCCGCACACCGATGCGCGGCCGTGGTTCGCCGATCCGCAGATGGCGCGCGACACCGCGTTCCGCAATTCGTCGCTGCAGGGCGGCTATTTCATCCTCGCCGCGCGGGCGCTGGGCTGGGACGCCGGGCCGCTGTCGGGGTTCGACAAGGGCGCGGTCGATGCGCGTTTCTGGGCCGGAACGAAAATCGAGACGAATTTTCTCTGTTCGATCGGGCGCGGCAATGGTGAGGGGCTGTTCCCCAGGCTGCCGCGCCTGGCCTTCGAGGATGCAGCGACCATCCGGTGAGGCTGCTGGCGATATCCACTTCCTCGCCGGCACTGTCGCTGGCGCTGTTCGATGGCGATGTGCTGATCGGCCAGGATCACCGGATCATCGGCCGCGGCCATGCCGAAGCGCTGGTGCCGGCGATCGCCGAACTGCTGGGCGGTGGTGTCGCGGATGGCGTTCTCGTCGATATCGGCCCCGGCAGTTTCACCGGCATCCGCATCGGCATCGCGGGGGCGCGCGCGCTCGGGCTGGCGTGGGGTGTTCCGGTATGGGGCGTGCCGGCATCGGTGCTGGTGGCGGCAGCGGCATTCGCGGCTGATCCGGTGTTGGCCGGGGTGACGGTGCTGCTCGATGCCGGGCGCGGCCAGGCCTTCATGCAGGCCGTGACACGCGATTTCGCCACCGGCCCGGCGGCGCCGATCGCGGCGGCAGCGGCAACCGCACTCGATCCGGCGACGAGCGCCGGGGCATTGGCACCGGCCAGCGCCGTGTGGCGCGGCGATCCCGACATGCGCGACGCGATGCGCGTCGCGCCCGCCGCGCGGCAACTTGCCCCCGATGCGCTTTATGTTCGCCCGGCCGACGCGGTGTTGCCGCTCTGATGCGCAATGCGTAGAGGGCCGTCATGGCGCGCGCGCAGTTCCCGATCGCCCCGGATATCGAAAGCGACGCCGCGGCGCGGATCGTCGCTGCCGGCATGCAGCGGATCGATGCGATGATGCAGGTGATGCGCGGCAGTTTCGATCCCGATTTCGGTGAAGCCTGGTCTTCGGCACAACTTGCCGGAACACTCGCCGAAACCAGCAGCTTTGCATGCCTTGCATTGGCGGCCGGCGACGTGCCGGCGGGCTTCACGCTGTGCCGGTGCAATGGACCCGAGGTCGAATTGCTGTTGATTTCGGTGCTGCCCGAAAATCGCGGCCGCGGGATCGGCGAGGCGCTGTTGCAGCGGGCGTGCCGCGACACGGTCGACTGGGCGGCGTCGGAAATTTTTCTTGAAGTTCGCGAAAACAATATGGTGGCGCGCCGTCTCTATGGTCGTGCCGGCTTTGTCGAGGTCGGTCGTCGCCGCGATTATTACCTTGGCGCCGGCGGCGTGCGCCACGCCGCGCTTACCATGCGACGACTATTAGCCGATTGACCGTCGCTATTTCCTGTGTTGCGTTTTTGTGGCGTGCAGTCCAAGGACGCATCGCGGAGGAGGGTCCGCGACAGCAAGGAACAAGAAATGTCCGACAGCGCGCAAGTCCACAACGAATTGCTGGCACTGACAGCCGATATCGTTTCATCGCACTTCGCCAACAACACGGTTTCGCCGGGTGACGTCCCGGGGGTCATCGAAGCCGTCTATGCTACGCTGGCGAAGCTCGGCACGACGCCGGAAGAACCGGTGAGCCGTCAGGAGCCTGCCGTTTCGGTGCGCGCCTCGATCAAGCCGGATTACATCGTCTGCCTCGAAGACGGCAAGAAGCTCAAGATGCTCAAGCGCCACTTGATGACGCGTTACGGCATGACGCCGGATCAGTATCGCACCAAATGGGGCCTGCCCGCCGATTATCCGATGGTTGCCCCGAATTATGCCGAGCAGCGTCGCACGCTCGCCAAGTCGATCGGCCTCGGCACCAAGCGTGTCGGCAAGGTCGGCGGCAAGCCGCGCGGTCGCCCGCGGAAGAACCCGCTTCCCGCCGCCTGAAGCCAATACGCCGGGGGTGCGCGCCGCGTGCGCCGCCCCCGGCGACTTGCTCGCGCCGCGGCGCTTGCCTATCTGAAGGCAGGTGGCAAAAGGTTCCGGTATGGGCACAGTGATCGATATCGAAGCGCTCTGCCTGCAAAAGGGCCTGCGCATCACCGAACAGCGCCGGGTGATCGCCCGGGTGCTCGGCGAGGTCGATGACCATCCCGATGTCGATGCCCTGCATCGCCGCGTCGCTGCCGTCGATCCGCGCATTTCGATCGCCACGGTCTATCGTACCGTCAAACTGTTCGAAGAAGCCGGCATTCTCGAACGCCATGATTTCCAGGGTGGCCGCTCGCGCTATGAAACGCGCCAGGGCGAACACCATGATCACCTCATCGATGTCGAAACCGGTGCGGTCATCGAATTCCACGATCCCGAACTCGAAGAACTGCAGGCGCGCATCGCGGCTCGGCTCGGCTACCGTCTGGTCGATCACCGCATGGAACTCTACGGCGCGCCGATCCCGCCGGCGAAGGGGTGAGCGCTGGCAGTCCGCGGCGCCGAAATCGCTCGCAGTGACGCCCGACCGCCCATCCCATGCCCAGCGCCAGGCTCGCACGGCGGTGCGGTTCCAGCGTCTTGGCCCCGCCAAGGGCCTTGCCGGCGTCGCGGCGACTGCCGGCCTGCTGGTACCGGCCGAAATGCTGCTGCGCGCCGTGTCGCGATCGAAGCGGGCGCTGCTGCCGATCTGGTTCCACCGCGGGCTCACCCGCTCGCTCGGCATCCGCATCGTCGCGCATGGCCGGCCGGCGCGGCGCCGCGGGGTGTTGTTTGTCGCCAATCATGTTTCCTGGGCCGATATCCCGGTGCTCGGCGCGCGCATTCGCGGCTCGTTCGTGGCCAAATCCGAAGTCGGCGGCTGGGGGCCGATCGGCTGGCTCGCCAGCCTGGCGCGCACCGTCTACGTCGATCGCCAGCGCCCCGGCCGCGCCGGCGAACAGCGCGACAGCATCGTCGCCCGCCTTGCCGCCGGGGAAAACATCATCCTGTTCCCCTAAGGCACCAACAGCGACGGCGCGCGGGTGCTGCCGTTCAAATCATCGCTGTTCGGCGTGGCGGAAGGCGCCGGCGACCTGCTGATCCAGCCGGTGACCATCGCCTATACCCGCGTCAACGGCCTGCCGGTGACGCGCGAGCTGCTGCCCGACCTTGCCTGGATCGGCGATACCGAACTGATGCCGCACGCCCTGACATTCATGGCACTGGGCCGGGTACGCGCCGAAGTGATCTTTCATCCAGCCGTGCGCGCGCATGATTTCGGCGATCGCAAGGGGCTGGCGCGCCATTGCGAAACCGTCATCGCCGATGGCTACCGCCGGTTGATGCGCGGAATTGCCATCCCCGGCTGAACCCGCATTTCCGGCGTGACCCTGCCCGCGCCAACCGCTAAGGCTGTGCCCGAGGAGCCAGCGCCACACGTGACCCGTTATTTCGTCAAGTCGTTCGGTTGCCAGATGAATGTCTATGATTCGGAACGGATGGGCGACCTGCTCGCCGCCGCCGGTCATGATAGCGCCGATTCGGTCGAAGCCGCCGACATCGTCGTCCTCAACACTTGCCATATCCGCGAAAAGGCTGCCGAAAAGCTGTATTCCGACATCGGCCGGCTGCGGCAGCCGCGCGCCGACGGCAGCCGGCCGGTGATCGTCGCCGCCGGCTGCGTCGCGCAGGCCGAGGGCGAGGAAATCGCCCGCCGCGCGCCGCAGGTCGATGTCATCGTCGGGCCGCTCGCCTATCACCGGCTGCCGCAGTTGCTGGCCGATGCCCGGACGGCGCGTGCTGTCGATACCGATATGCCGGCGCAGTCGAAATTCGCCTCGCTGCCGCCGCGCCGGGCCCAGGGGGCATCGGCCTTCCTGACCGTGCAGGAAGGTTGCGACAAATTCTGCACCTTCTGTGTCGTGCCCTATACCCGGGGTGCCGAAACCTCGCGGCCGCTTGCCGATCTGGTTGCCGAGGCCGAAGCGCTGGTCGCCGCCGGCGCCGTCGAAATCACGCTTATCGGCCAGAATGTGAACGCCTATCACGGCGGCACCGGGCTGGCCGGGCTGATCGCGCGGCTAGCGGAAATCGGCGGGCTGAAGCGCATCCGCTATACCACCAGCCATCCGCGCGACATGGCCGACGAGCTGATCGCCGCGCACCGCGATATCCCCAAGCTGATGCCCTATCTGCATTTGCCGGTGCAGTCGGGATCGACGCGTATCCTGAAGGCGATGAATCGCGCCCACAGCCGCGAATCCTACCTCGCCAGCATCGCCGCGCTGCGCGCCGTGCGTCCCGACGTGGCGATTTCGGGCGATTTCATCGTCGGTTTCCCGGGTGAGACCGATGCGGATTTCGCCGATACGCTCGATATCGTCCGCGAGGTCGGCTACGCCCAGGCCTACAGCTTCAAATACAGCCCGCGCCCCGGCACACCGGCCGCCGCAATGGCAGACCAGGTGCCCGAAGCGGTCAAGGACGCCCGGCTTGCAGCGCTCCAGGCGCTGATCGCAGCGACGGCGCAGGCCTTCAATGCCGCCACGATCGGGCGGACCTGTGAAATCCTGCTCGAACGCCCCGGCCGCCGCCCCGGCCAGCTGATCGGCAAGACGCCGTGGCTGCAATCGGCCTATATCACCGCGCCCGATGCCCGCATCGGCGACCTGGTGACGGTGCGCATCATCGATGCCGGGCCCAATTCCGTCGAAGCCGAAGTCGTTGCCCTCCAGCCGGAAAGCGCCGCTGCCTGATGTCGAAAAAGCCGTCCCGTCCGTCCGGCCCGCCGCGTTCCCCGGGGTCCGGCGGTTTCGGCGGCCTGCCCGGCGCCAGCGACCGGGTGCGGGTGGAGGTCGAATTCGAAAAAGCCTATCTGATGCCGCTGCTGCTCGGCCAGTATGACGAGCATGTCCATGTTCTGGAACGCGAACTCGGCGTCTATGTCTCGGCGCGCGGCAACCGCATCGGCATCGAGGGCGAGGCGGAGCTGGCGGCGCGGGCTCGCGACGTGCTCAAGCACCTCTATGTCCGGCTGGAGGGCGGCGACAACATCGATCGCGGCGATGTCGTGGCGGCGGTCGGCCTGATCGGAGACCCGTCGCTGGAAGGCATCGCCAGCGCCGATGCCGGCCTGTCGCCAACTGCCGTCATCCGCACCCGGCGCAAGACGATCGCGGCGCGCAGCCCCACCCAGGTCCGCTATATCGAGGCGCTGGCACGTGACCAGATCATCTTCGCATTGGGCCCGGCCGGTACCGGCAAGACCTATCTCGCCGTGGCGCAGGCGGTCAGCCAGCTGATTGCCGGATCGGTCGATCGGCTGATCCTGTCGCGGCCGGCGGTGGAGGCCGGCGAGCGGCTCGGCTTCCTGCCCGGCGACATGTAGGACAAGGTCGATCCCTATCTGCGGCCGCTTTATGATGCGCTTTACGACATGCTGCCGGCCGAACAGGTCGAACGCCGGCTGGCGAGCGGCGAGATCGAGATCGCGCCGCTGGCCTTCATGCGCGGCCGCACGCTGGCCAATGCCTTCATCATCCTCGATGAAGCGCAAAACACCACGCCGCTGCAGATGAAGATGTTCCTGACGCGTTTCGGCGAGAAATCCCGGATGGTGATCTGCGGTGACCCCAACCAGGTCGATCTGCCCAATCCCGGTGCTTCGGGGCTGGCCGATGCGGTCCGTCGTCTCGATGGCATCGACGGCATTTCGGCTCTGCGCTTTTCCAGCCGCGAAGTGGTGCGGCACCCGATCGTCGGGCGCATCGTCGATGCCTATGAAGGCCCGCCGCAGGATGGCTGATCGCGCCACGCCTCGCCGGGCTCGCCCGCCGTGCTGACCGTCGAAACCGAAGTCGTCGCCGGGCCGTGGCCGGCGGCCGATTGGCCGGCGCTGGCGGATGCCGCAGTGCGCGCCGCACTGGCCACGGCGCCGTTCGCGCCGATCGCCGATGGCGCCGTCATCGTCGAAGTCGGCATCCGGCTGACCGACGATGCCGAAGTTCGCGGCCTCAACCGACAGTATCGCGGCAAGGACAAGCCGACCAACGTGCTCAGCTTCCCGCTGGTCCAGCCTGATCTGATCGACACGCTGGGCAATACCGACGACGGCGAAGTGCTGCTCGGCGATATCGTTCTGGCTGCGCAAACCTGCCTTGCCGAAGCGCAGGCGAAGGACTGGCCGGTGCCGGCCCATGTGCAGCATCTGATTGTCCACGGCCTGCTTCACCTGCTAGGGTTCGATCATGAACAGGGCGACGCTGCTGCCGTGCACATGGAAGCGCTGGAGGCGGCGGCCTGCGCCGCGCTCGGGCTGGGCGATCCCTATGCCGAGCTGCCGGCCGGCGTGCCGGACTGAGAGCCAGGCCTGACCATGCCCGAGGGCGACAGTAGCAGCGAGAGCGGCAACGGCAGTTGGAGCGGCGGGCTCTGGCGATCGCTGCGCCTGCTCGTCACCGGCAACGACCATGAACCGACCCTGCGCGAAAGCCTTGAAGAAGCCATAGACGACGCCGACGATGAAGCCGCCGGCGGCGGCGATCTTTCCGCCGTCGAACGCGCCATGCTGAAGAACATGCTGCACTTCGGCGAGCGGCAGGCCGGCGACATCGGCGTGCCGCGCAGCGACATGGTGTCGTTCGATCTCGCCGATGGTTTTCCGGCGCTGGTGGCGCTGTTCCGCGAGGCCGGCCACAGCCGCATCCCGGTATGGCGCGACAATCGCGACAACATCATCGGCATGGCGCATATCAAGGATATCTATGCCCTGATCGCCGCGACCTTCGACGATGCGGTGTCTTCGGCGCCCTTTGCCGATCTGGCCATCGAACCGCTGTTGCGACCGATGCTGTTCGTGCCGGCATCGATGCGCATCGTCGATCTGCTGGCCCGGATGCGCGCCGGCAAGACGCACATGGCGATCATCGTCGACGAATATGGCGGCACCGATGGCCTCGTCACCATCGAGGATCTGGTCGAGGAAATCGTCGGCGATATCGAGGACGAGCATGACGAGGCGGCCGCAGCGCTGCTGCAGGAAGTCGGCGACCGGCTGTGGGAGGCGGATGCGCGGTTGACGCTCGACGATCTCGAAACCGAACTCGGCACGACCTTCGCCGATGCCGCGACCCACGACGAAGTCGACACGCTGGGCGGGATGGTCGCGCTGCTCGCCGGGCGCGTGCCGGCGCAGGGGGAAAGCGTCGATCACCCGTCGGGCTGGCGCTTCGAAGTCATCGACGGCGACCCCCGGATGATGAAGCGGCTGCGCCTCCACGCGCCGGCGGACCATTCGGTCGGCTGAACCGCCGGTGCCGGCGCCGGCGGCAAGCCTCGCGGATCGGCTGGTGCGGATGATCGTGCGCGACCGGCGCGCGGCAGGGCGATCGCTGCTGATCGGCATCTGCGGACCGCAGGGCGCCGGCAAGTCGACGCTGGCGGCCGCGATCGCCCGGCGCCTCGGCGAGAGTGGCCTCGCGGTGGCGATCCTGTCGCTCGACGATCTCTATCTCGGGCGGGCCGCGCGCGTGCGGCTGGCGCAGGATGTCCATCCGCTGCTCGCGACCCGCGGGGTGCCGGGTACCCATGATGTCGCTCGCGGCGAGGCGGTGATCGCGGCGCTGCTCGGCGGGCCCGGGCCGGTAGCGGTGCCGCGCTTCGACAAGGCGCGCGACGATCCCGGGGCCATTGAAGCGGTGGCGGCGCCGGTCGATGTGCTGATCTTCGAAGGCTGGTGTGTCGGCGCGACCCCGCAGACCGAAGCCGCGCTGGCCGTGCCGGTGAATGCGCTGGAACTGGCGGAAGACCGTGACGGTCGCTGGCGGCGTCACGTCGATCGAGCGCTGGCCGGTGGTTATGCCCGGCTCTTTGCCCGGATCGATCGCCTGATCGTGCTGCGCACCGCCGATTTTGCGGTCGTCACCGGCTGGCGAGCCGAGCAGGAAGCCGGCCTCGGCATGGCGCGCGGCTTTGCGGATGCCGAAATCCCGCGCTTCGTGGCACATTTCGAGCGGTTGACCCGGCACCTGGCGGCGGGTGGCTTCATCACTGACGCAAGGCTGCCGACGGTGGTCGTCGATCTCGATCCCGGCCGACGCGTCACCGCTTTTCACGAGGCAGGGCAGCCAGCGAGCGAGGCCGGCGGCTGAATTCCCGATACGGCAGGACAGCGCCGCAAAGCAGGGGCGGCGCCGGACGCCGCCCCTTGCTGCTTACTTCAGGTGCTGGGCGAGGTACTTGTTCATCTCGAACATGGTGACCTCGTCCTTGCCGAAGACCTTCTTCAACTTGTCGTCGGCAAGGATCACGCGCTTGTCGGTCGGCTTCTGCAGATCGTGCTTGCGGATGTAATCCCAAACCTTGGAAACGACCTGGCCGCGCGGCAGCATGTCGGCGCCGACGATGGCGGCGAGTTCCGGCGACGGCGTCAGCGGCTTCTGCAAACCGTCGAGTTTCTTGCCAGCGGGTTTTTCGGCTGGCGTGGCAGCTTTTGCCATATCGTTCCCCTTATCGGTCCTTGGCGACGACCAAACCTCCGGGCGTCACCTTCCGGCCCGAAAAATGCTTAGCGAAAGTGCCGTCGGGTGCAACGGGGGCGGCACCGAAACCGCCGCCGAATTGCAACCCAAACGGGGCATTCGGGCAACAGCGCGACGAAAAACGCCCGCAGACGGCCGAAAATCCGGTCAGTCCGAACCGGTTGCGCCGGCGTTTCGAGCCGGGCTGCCGCCGCCGCCGCGATCAGCGCGGCCCGTCGCGGCCGGTACCGCCACCGGCCAGCCCGCCAACGGTGCCGACCTGGCCGATGTTGCCGAACAGATCCTCGAACAGGTTCGAATCGCGGCCCAGAGTCGGCGTCGTGTCGCTTTCGGGATCGATGCGCGCGATCTGTTCCATGCCGCGGCGCTCGACCCGCGCGACATTGTCCTTTTCATCGAACACCACGACCAGGATCGACTGGCTGGTCACCTTGGGCTGCAGAAAGGCGTATTGGGCGGTATTGCGCGTCACATAATACCATTCGCGATTGTCGAATTGCGATCCGAAGGTCGGCCGGCCCAGCGTCTTGCCGACCGATTCGCGGTTGTCGACACCCGGCTGGATCGATGTCAGCAGCGTCTCGTCGACCAGATAGCCCTGCGAGGTGCGGATGCGCGAGCACCCCGATGTCAGAACCAGCGCGGCCACTGCCGCCACCATCAGGGCCTTGCCCATTGCATTCTCCCGAACCACCAGCGCCAAGGCCGGAGATCCCGGGCCATCGGCGCAACGCGACCATTATACACTGTCGCCGCGGCGTGCCAGCCGGGATAAGGTGACAGGCATGAAGACCATCCTTTCCGCCCTGCGCCGGTCGCTGGCACCCAATCCGCCGCCGCACCCGGCCGACGCGCTCTATGCGGCGATCGTCGCCGAAGCGCGGCAGCCCGAATGGTACCTGGCCGGCGAAGTGCCCGATACGCTCGATGGCCGGTTCGACATGCTGGCGCTGGTGCTGGCGCTGGCGACCCTGCGGCTGGAGGCCGAAGCGCCGGCGATCTGCGCGCGGCTGACCGAGCGTTTCATCACCGACATGGACGGCACGCTGCGCCAGGACGGCGTCGGCGACCAGAATGTCGGCAAGCACATCGGCCGCATGGTCGCAGCGTTCGGCGGCCGCCTCGGCGCCTATCGCGATGCCGGCGATGACGATGCGGCACTTGCCGAAGCGCTGCGCCGCAACCTCTGGCGCGGCGCCGATGTTTCCGGCGACGCGGTCGACTGGGTGGTGACGGCGACCCGCGCGCTGGCGGCCCGCCTTGCCGCGACGCCGGCGACAACGCTGATCGATGGCACGATCGCTGCATGACGCCCGAATTGCCCCGGCCGATCCCGGCACGCGACATCGGCAGCGCCGTCCGCCGCCACGCCATCGAAGCCGGCGCCGATGAACGCCGCGCGCTGGCCGGGCGCTTCGACTTGCTGGCGCTCGACACGATGACGGCAGCCTTCGATGTGACCCGCGAGGCCGGCGGGATCCGCATCGCCGGCCGTATCGCCGCCAGCGGCAGCCAGGCCTGTGTCGCCAGCGGTGAACCGGTGCCCTTCGTCCATGACGAACCGGTTTCGCTGCTGCTGCTCGAAAC
>JBBQWE010000044.1:0-20888 GCA_038210855.1 Sphingomonadales bacterium
CTCAAGGCCAGCGGCATCGGCGACACCGTCTATATCGGGCCGGAAGCCGAATTCTTCGTTTTCGACGATGTCCGCTTCGGCCTCGGCTACAACGAGGGTTTCTTCCACCTCGACGATATCGAACTGCCGACCAACAGCGGCAAGCAATATGAAGTCGGCAACATGGCACACCGGCCACGTGCCAAGGGCGGCTATTTCCCCTGCGCTCCGGTCGATTCGGCTGTCGACCTGCGCGGCGAAATGGTTTCGACCATGCTCGAAATGGGCCTGCCCTGCGACAAGCACCATCATGAAGTCGCCAGCGCCCAGCACGAGCTCGGCCTGACCTTCGGCACGCTGGTGACCACCGCCGACCGCATGCAGGTCTACAAATATGTCGTCCACCAGGTGGCGCATGCCTATGGCAAGACGGCGACGTTCATGCCCAAGCCGATCAAGGATGACAACGGCAGCGGCATGCACACGCATTTGTCGATCTGGAACGGCAAGACGCCGTTGTTCGCCGGCGATGGCTATGCCGGCCTTTCCGAAATGGCGCTGTATTTCATCGGCGGCATCATCAAGCACGCCAAGGCCTGCAACGCCTTCACCAACCCGAGCACCAACAGCTACAAACGGCTGGTGCCGGGCTTCGAAGCGCCCGTGTTGCTCGCCTATTCGTCGCGCAACCGTTCGGCCTCGTGCCGCATCCCCTATGGCAGCGGCGGCAAGGCCAAGCGCGTCGAAGTGCGCTTCCCCGATGCGACGGCGAACCCCTATCTTGCCTATACCGCGCTGCTGATGGCCGGCCTCGACGGGATCGAGAACCGCATCCACCCCGGCGCGCCGATGGACAAGAACCTGTATGACCTTCCGCCGAAGGAACTGAAGAAGGTTCCGACGGTGTGCGCTTCGCTGCGCGAGGCGCTGGCCTGCCTCGACAAGTCGCGCGCCGTCTTCACCAAGGGCGGGGTGTTCACCGACGACCAGATCGATTCGTACATCGAGCTGAAGATGCACGATGTGCTGCGCTGGGAAATGACGCCGGCGCCGGTGGAGTTCGATATGTATTACAGCGCGTAAGCGGCCGGCGCGTAAGCGACGAAATTGCGACGCGATTTTTCGCTTACGCGCGGATTTGCGGCGCGCTCGGCCGGCGGGGCGGCGGGGCCTTCCCCCGCCGAACCCGTCCGACGCGCCGGCTTTGCCGGCCACTTTCTTGCTTTCTTTCTGTCTTTGGACTGTCGCCCCGAGCACCACCCTCGCCTGGCGCCAGCTTTGCTTGCGCCATAGGCCCCATCCCCCCACGCTTTGCACCTTGGCGACCACCTGCCATCGGCGAACCCTTGCCGCGGCTTCGGCAACTGCGATATGCAAGCGGGATATGGGAACCCGGCGATGACAACGACAAAGCTTTTCCAGTCCAACCGTTCGCAGGCCGTGCGCATTCCCGAAGCCATCGAGTTTCCGCCCGACGTGCGCGATGTCGCGGTCCGCCGCGTCGGACAGACGCGGATCATCGCCCCGGCGGCTTCCAGTTGGGATGTTTTTTTCGATGCCCCCGGCATCGATCTCGGTGAGCGGGATCAGCCCGAGGCGCAGGCGCGCGAGCCGATGTGATGCTGCGTTACATGCTCGATACCAATCTGTGCATCCGGCTATTGCGCGATCGTCCTGCCGGGCTGCGGCCGCGGTTCAATGACGAGGCCGAAACGCTGGCGATTTCGACGGTCGTGCTGACGGAGTTGCTGTACGGCGCGGCAAAATCGGCCAGGCCGGTAGAGGGACGTCGCGCAGTCGGGGACTTCGCTTCCCGGATCGACGTCCTGGCTTTCAACGATGAGGCCGCACATCACGCGGGCGACATCCGCAATGATCTGGAGCGCCGGGGCAACATGATCGGCAGCTAGGATGTGCTGATCGCCGGCCATGCCCGCAGCCGGGGCCTGGTCGTGGTTACCGGTAATCCCGGGGAATTCCGGCGGGTTGCCGGTCTCGTCTGCGAGGATGGGGGCTGACGGCGCTGCGACGACGTTGCCGCAGGGCGCAAACAAAGCTTGCGCCACCGAACGATGGTCCGGCGGCGCTGAAGCAAGACAGAAGAAGCAAGAAAGTCGCCGGCGAAGCCGGCGCGTCGGACGGGTTCGGCGGGGGAAGAACCCGCCGCCCCGCCGGCCGGGCACTGCGGCGAGTCGGACGCGAAGCCGAAATTCGCTGCGCGAAATTGCGTCTTCGCGTCCGCCGCCTTGGCCTCAGAACATAACCCCCAACTCCAGCCGCCCGCGGATCTGGCTCTTGGCAAAGCCGGTGGCGCCGAACGCCGAGCCCGGCGTGATGTCGCTCGCCGACACCACGCTGAATTCCGGCCGGACGAAGAACACCTTGTATTTGTAGGTCGGCGTGATGGTGAACGAAAAGGCGTTGCTGCCGGCGCCGTAGAGCAAATTGGCGGCATTGGCACCCTTGGCACGCGAATCGATATATTCGAAGCGCACCGGCAGGCTGAAGCTGTCGTTGAAGTTATAGCGCGCCAGGATCGCACCCGACCAGGTTTCGGCGCCATCGGTGCCGATCAGCGGCAGCGGCGGGACGGACGTGTACTGGAAATAGGGCTGGAGCACGAATTTGCCGCTGCTGTAGCTGTAAATGACGTTGAAAATCGTCGAATTGTTCTGGAAGATCGGGGTTGCGAAGGTCGATTTGTAGTTGGTGCTGGTCGGGCCGCCGGCAACCACGGTCAGAGCGTTGGAACTGTCGAAGGCATAGGTGGCAAGACCCGAAATCCAGTTCCACTTGCCCGAAAAGAAGCCGTCGCCGAAGCTCAGGGACAGCGACAGCTTGCCGGTGGTGAAGTTGGCCTGGACTTGGCGGGTGAGGACGTTTTCCTGGCCCCACAACATGCCGCGATCGATGTTCATGTTCTGGAAGGTGAACGGCCCTTCAAGGCCGATCATCGTCGGCATGATGCCTGCCTGGATGCTGAAACTCGATGACGGCGCGATCTTCAGATAGGCCTGGGGCACGACGCCATAGGTGAGATCGGTATAGGCCGTGGCGCGGGTGTAGGGCAGCCCCAGCGTTTCCTGGTTATAGGCGCCGACATGGACGAGGAACTGCACGACGCCATCCGCCTTCTGGACGATCGCCGAGGCATTGGAGATGTCGGCAAACGACGTCGCCACCCCGGGCGTGGTGTTCGACTGGGTGCCGAGAAAGCCGGTGGCGATGCCGGTGACATAGATGTTGCCGAGGCTGCCGGCCTCGAACTTGATCGGATCGGGGTTGTACGAAAGCGGTCCGGCAAGAGCCGGGGCCAGCGCCGGCGGGGCCGGGGCGTCCTGCGCCAGCGCCGGCGCCGTGGCCAGCATCATTGCCCCACCGAGCGTGGCGATCACGCGAACTGTCATGATTGGTCTCCTGCTTGTCGCACCCCGCGCACGACGTCGGTCGCTGCGATGCAACAACCGTGCCACGCGCGGGCCACCAACGCCGCGACCTGCCCGGCGGTGGGAGGCCGCCTGTTTTGCGGGCGCTGGTGCCCGGCAAAACGGCATCCGAGAGACAAAATCGCCAGCCCCGGGCAGGCTGTAGGCGCTGCAACGGCGCGGTTGCCGGCGTTTCCAGCGCGACCGGGATATCGCACGGACACCGCAGCGCAGCACAGACGGCGGAATGGCCGGAACCGCAGCAGCGATCGAAAAATGGCGCAGGCGCAAGAAAAAAGGGCCGGCGCAAAGCACCGGCCCTGAGGTTATCCTTGGGGAGGATCGCCATATCGGCCTGTCTTTGGTGCACTGCAGCAAAGAACATTGCAAGACGAAATCGATGTTGCCGGAAACTTTTCCGCAATCCGGCATCGTTGCGGACGTGGCCGCTGTTCCCCTTTTCGTCCCAAGCGGCTAGGGTCTCGGGCGATGAGCGACCTGTTCGCCGCCGCCGCGGCGCCTTCCGATTATGATGCCAGCCATATCGAGGTTCTCGAGGGCCTTGAACCGGTGCGCCGCCGCCCCGGGATGTACATCGGCGGCACCGATGAACGCGCGCTGCACCACCTTGCCGCCGAAGTCATCGACAATGCCATGGACGAGGCCGTCGCCGGCCATGCCAGCCGGATCGAAGTGACCCTCGATGCCGATGGCAGCCTGACGATAACCGACAACGGCCGCGGCATCCCCGTCGATGCGCACCCGCGCTTTCCCGACAAATCGGCGCTGGAGGTCATCCTGACCATGCTGCATTCGGGCGGCAAGTTCGGCGGCAAGGCCTATGCCACCGCCGGCGGCCTGCACGGCGTCGGCATTTCGGTGGTCAATGCGCTGTCGGTCAGCCTGGTCGTCGAAGTCGCGCGCAACCGCGAATTGTTCCGCCAGCGTTTTTCGCGAGGGAGCCCGCTGGGCGGTATCGAACGGCTGGGCGCGGTGCCGAACCGCCGCGGCACCAGCGTCAAGTTCCTGCCCGATCCCGAAATCTTCGGGGCCGAAGCGCGCTTTCGTGCCAGCCGGCTCTACAAGCTGGCGCGGTCCAAGGCCTATCTGTTCGGCGGCGTCGAAATCCGCTGGCGCTGCGCCACCCCCGAAAAGGACGTGCCGGAAACCGCCGTTTTCCAGTTTCCGGGCGGCCTTGCCGACCATTTGAAGGAACGCCTCGAAGGCCGTGACCTGGTGACGCCCGAGCTTTTCGCCGGCCGCACCGACCTTGCCGACAACAAGGGCGCCGTCGAATGGGCCTGTGCCTGGCCGCAATATGGCGAGGGCTCGTCGAGCTTTTACTGCAACACCATTCCCACCCCCGATGGCGGCACCCACGAAATCGGCCTGCGCAACGCCCTGCTGCGGTCGCTGCGCGGCTATGCGGCGCTTACCAACAACAAGCGCGCTGCCGATCTGGCCGGCGAGGACGTGTTTTCCGGTGCCGAAATCCTGTGTTCGCTGTTCATCCGCGAGCCGCAGTTCCAGAGCCAGACCAAGGACCGGCTGACCAGTCCCGAAGCGACGCGGCTGGTGGAAAACGCAGTCAAGGATCATTTCGATCACTGGCTGACGGCATCGGGCGAACGCGGCCGGGCGCTGCTGAATTTCGTCGTCGAACGCATGGACGACCGGCTGCGTCGCCGCGCCGAACTGCTGGTCAAGCGCAAGACCGCGACATCGAAGAAAAGCCTGCGCCTGCCCGGCAAGCTGACCGATTGCGCGCGCAGCGAGCCGATCGGCACCGAATTGTTCATCGTCGAAGGCGATTCGGCCGGTGGTTCGGCGAAACAGGCACGCGACCGCGTCACCCAGGCGATCCTGCCGATCCGCGGCAAGATCCTGAATGTCGCCAGCGCCGCCCCTGCCAAGGTCGGCGCCAATTCCGAAGTCGCCGATCTGATCCAGGCGCTCGGCTGCGGCAGCCGTGGGTCCTACGATCCGGCGGCGCTGCGCTATGAACGCATCGTCATCATGACCGACGCCGATGTCGATGGCGCCCATATCGCGACGCTGCTGATGACGTTCTTCTTCCGCGAAATGCCCGGGATGGTCCGCGACGGCCGGCTCTATCTCGCGCTGCCGCCGCTCTATCGCCTGTCGGCAGGCGGCATCATCGCCTATGCCCGCGACGATGCGCACCGCGAGGAACTGCTGCGCACGACCTTCTCCGGGCGCAGCAAGATCGACGTGAGCCGTTTCAAGGGCCTTGGCGAGATGTCCCCGTCGCAACTTCGCGAAACGACGATGGATCCGGCAAAGCGCACGCTGCTGCGGGTCCGGCTGCCGGAAACGGCCGAAGCCCGCGACGAAACGGCAGCGCTCGTCGAACGTCTGATGGGCCGCAACCCCGAACACCGCTTTGCCTTCATCCAGAGCCACGCCACGGCGATCGATGCCGAAGCGATCGATGTGTGACCGCGGTACAACAACCATGCCGGACAATGGTGCGCCGCGACCAATGGTAGCATATGCCGCCCGCGGCGGCGGAACGATCGAAATGCAGCGACGTTGTCGGTTCGAGACAGGGCAGCACCGTCGGGTGATGGTTACAACGGCATGATGGAGTATTTCCAGCGATTGCTTGGCGGGGCCGGGCTCGCGCCGCACGGCTTCTGCCTGTTGTGGGACCCGGTGCTGATCTGGACGCACGTCGTTGCAGACGCGCTGATCGGGCTGGCGTATTTTTCCATTCCCGTTGCCATGGCGGTCTTTCTGACCCGCCGCGCCGACATGCAGTATCGTGGTGTCGCCTGGCTGTTCGTGGCGTTCATCCTCGCCTGCGGCACCACGCATTTCCTGTCGATCTGGACGCTCTGGGTGCCCGATTATGGCATCGAAGCGCTGGTCAAGCTGGTCACCGCGCTGGTTTCGGTGGCGACCGCCATCGCGCTCTGGCCGCTGATCCCGCGAGCGCTGGCGCTGCCCAGCCCGGCGGCGCTGCGCCGGGCCAATGCCGATCTGGAGGCGCTGATTGCCGAACGCGACCTGGCGCTGGCCGCGCTGGAGCGGGCCAACACCGAGCGCCATGCCGCCGAAGCCATGCTTCACCAATCGCAGAAGATGGAGGCGCTCGGCCAGCTTACCGGCGGCATCGCCCATGATTTCAATAATTTGCTGACCATCGTGATGGCCAATGTGTCACGGGCGCGGCGACTGTCGAGCGATGGCGCCATCGAAACCTCGCTCGACAGTGCGCTGCTGGGGGCCGAGCAAGCGGCGCGGCTGACCGATCAGCTGCTGTCCTTCGCCCGGCGCCAGCCGCTGCGTGCGCAAGTGCAGGACCTGAACGGCATCATCGGCCGCATCGCCGAGCTTTCATCATCGGGCATCGACACCCGCGTCGATATCCAGATGGCGCTGGCGCCCGACCTGTGGCCGGTGGAAGTCGACGCCGGCCAGGCCGAAAACGCCATTCTCAACCTCATCGTCAACGCCCGCGATGCCATGCCGGACGGCGGCACGCTGGTATTGGCGACGGCGAACGTGCCCGGCCTGCCCGACATGGTCAGCCTGACGGTGCGCGATACCGGCCATGGCATGGACGACGATGTTCGCGAGCGAGCGCTGGAACCCTTCTACACCACCAAGGAAATGGGCCGCGGCAGCGGGCTGGGCTTGCCGCAGGTTTATGGTTTCGCGACGCAATCGGGCGGATCGGTGACGATCGACAGCGCCCCCGGCGCCGGCACGATGGTCCGCCTGCTGCTGCGGCGGGCACCGCGCGCGGCCGGCGTAACCGGAAGGCCAGACGCATGACGAGCAGCAGCAGCGGCCCCACGATCCTGATCGTCGAAGACGAGGTGCTGGTTCGCGAAGTCACCGGAATCGAGTTCGAAGAGGCCGGCTTTCGCATCGTCTTGGCCGGCGACGGCCATGAAGCGCTGGGCCTGCTGCGCACCGATACCACCATCGACCTGCTGTTCACCGACATCAGCCTGCCCGGCGGCATCGATGGCTGGACGATCGCCAGCAGTGCGCGCCTGCTGCGCCCCGACCTGCCGGTCATCTACGCCACCGGCTATTCCCCCAATACCGTCAAGCTGGTTCCCGGCAGCCTGTTCTTCAAGAAACCCTATCTGCCGGTGCGGATCATCGCGGCAGCGCGCGAACTGCTCGCGGCACCCCCGGCAGCCTGACCGGAACCGGAGCGCAGCGCCGACAAGTGCGGGTCCAGGGCAACAGGCCCCAGACGCCGGCGCTGCCGCGCGATCAGCAATTGGCTTCCAGCGCTTCGCTGGCGGCCAGCCACGCTGTTTCGCTCGCTGACAACGCCTTTTCGGCTTCGCCGCGCAGCCGCATCAGGTCCTTGGCCGGACGATGGCGGTCCGATGCATTGGCGGCCCTCGGATCGGCGAGTGCTGCGTCGATTTCGGCGATGCGGGCGGTCAGCCGCTGGGTTTCGGCCTCGGCTTCCTTGATCGCCTTGCGGAAGGCCGCGCCGGCCTCGCGAGCGGCTGCAGCGGCCTTCTTGTCGTTCTTGCGATCGCCTTTCGATTTTCCGGCGTCGCCGGCTGCCGGCTTGCCGAGGATCGAATCGGTATAATCATCGAGGCTGCCGGCGAATTCGGTGGCGCGGCCGGCATCGACCAGCACCAGCCGGTCGGCGCTCGCCTCGATCATGTGGCGATCGTGGCTGACCACCACCACTGCGCCATCATAGTCGTTGAGCGCCTGCACCAGTGCCTCGCGGGTATCGACATCGAGGTGGTTCGTCGGTTCGTCGAGGATCAGCAGGTGCGGCGCGTCGCGAGTGATCAGCGCCAGTGCCAGCCGCGCCTTTTCACCACCCGACATCTTGCCGACCTTCTGTTCGGCCATGCCACCCGAAAAGCCGAACCGCCCCAGCTGCGCGCGCACCGCCGACGGGCTGGCACCGCGCATCAGCCGGCTCATATGCTCCAGCGGCGTGTCGTCGGTATCGAGTTCTTCCACCTGATATTGGGTGAAATAGCCGACGCGCAGCTTGCCCGGTGCGTGCTTGCTGCCGCTCATCGCCGGCAACTGCCCGGACAGCAGCCGCGCCAGCGTCGTCTTGCCGTTGCCGTTGCGCCCCAGCAGCGCCAGCCGGTCATCGGGATCGAGGCGCAGGTCGATATGTTCGAGGATCGCCTTGCCGTCATAGCCGACAGCGGCGTGATCGAGCTGCACCAGCGGCGGTTTCAGCGGCGGCGGCGACGGGAAATTGAACACCAGGGTCGGGTCGGTGACGGCTTCGGCGATGGGCTGCATCCTGGCCAGTGCCTTCTGCCGCGATTGCGCCTGTTTGGCAGTCGAGGCGCGGGCCGAATTCCGCGCGATATAGTCCTGCAGCTTGGCGCGCTGCGTCGCCTGGGCTTCGCGCGCGCTGGCAAGCTGCGCCAGCCGTTCGGCACGCTGGCGTTCGAAATCGTCATAGCCGCCGGGATAGAGGGTGATCTTGCCGCCTTCCAGATGCAGGATGTGATCGACGACATTGTTGAGGAGATCGCGTTCGTGGCTGATCACGACGATGGTGGCGCGATAGGATTTCAGGAAATTTTCCAGCCACATCGTCGCTTCGAGATCGAGGTGGTTCGACGGTTCGTCGAGCAGCAGCAGGTCGGGCTGCGAGAACAGCAGCGCCGCCAGCGCGACACGCATCCGCCAGCCGCCCGAATAGCTGTCGAGCGGGCGGTGCTGCGCCGCTTCATCGAAGCCGAGCCCGACGAGGATGCGGCTGGCGCGGGCCGGCGCGGTATAGGCATCGATGGCGATCAGCCGTTCGTGGATTTCCGCCAGGCGTTCCGGATCGGCATGGCTGGCCAGCAGGCGTTCTTCTTCCGCCAGCAGCGCGGCGCGTTCGGTATCGGCATCGACGACGGTCTGGAACGGCGTGCCCTGCCCGGCCGGCGCTTCCTGCGCGACATAGCCCATGCGCGCAGATTTCGGCATGTCGACACCGCCGCTGTCGGGTTCCAGCGTGCCGGCGATGACCTTCATCAGAGTCGATTTGCCGGCACCGTTGCGGCCGATCAGCCCGATCCGCCCGCGCGGCGGCAGGCTGGCACTCGCCGCATCGAGGATGGTGCGCCCGCCAAGGCGAACGGTAACGGCGTTGAGGTTGAGCATGGAAGGCAGTTAGCAGGGCGCCTGCGAAAATGTTAGAGTGCTGTGCAGTGCCGGCCGCACGGCCGGATCGATTGCGGCGATTTCGGATGCGATCCGACCAGCAAGTCTTGCCTATCGTGCCGCAATGATCATTCTGGCCCCGCAAGGGGATCGACTCATGGACGCAATGACAGCCGATCGGCCGCGGCCGGACCTGTGGCGCTTCGACGGCCGCGGCAGCGATTTTTTCGGTGTTGCCCTCGTCAACCTGCTGCTTACGGTGGTGACGCTCGGCATCTACCGTTTCTGGGGCAAGACACTTGTGCGCCGATACCTTTGGTCGAACAGCCTTTTTGCGGGTGAACCGCTCGAATACACCGGCACGGGCCTTGAAAAGCTGATCGGCGCCGTGCTGGCGCTGCTGCTGTTCTCGGTGCCCTTCTTCATCCTGAGCTTCGTCGCCGGCATCATGCTGCAGACCATTCCGCTTGCTGCGGCCGGGCTGCTGCTGGTGCTCTATCCCGGGCTGATCTGGCTGCTCGGCATCGCGCTCTATCGCTCGCGGCGCTACATGTTCAGCCGAACCGCGTGGCGCGGCGTGCGCGGCGGCATGGCCGGCAACGGCGTCGCCTATGGCGGCCGGTTCCTGAAACTGGGGCTGTTGCAGTTCGTCACGCTGGGCATCGCGACGCCGTTCGTCACGACGCGGCTGTGGAACGCCCTGATGAACGAGGCGATGTTCGGTTCGATCGAGGTCACCGCCGCGGCCGAATGGCGCCGCCTGCAGGGCCGGTTCATGATCGGCTGGGTCGCCGGCTTCATCGCCTATGCCGCACTGATCGGGCTGGCAGTTTCCATCATGCCGCTCCCTGGCCGGGCGCCGCCGGTCGATCCCATCGCGGAGGCGACGATGATCGGCCAGATATACGGCGCCGCGCTGCTGCTCGGCATTGTCGTCGGGTTGGCAATGCTTTCATATCTCGCCGCACTGCAGCGCGAGCTATGGGGCTCGCTGCGGGTCGGCGACCTGCACATGGAAATGGACCTGCGCGGCCGCGATTTGCTCGGCTTCTGGCTGGTCAACATCGTGCTGATTGTCTTCAGCTTCGGCGTGGGGATCATCATGATGCCGTACCGCATCTACAGCTTCTATGCTCGCCGGGTGCGCGTTACCGGTAGCCTGGATGTCGAGGCGCTGCGTCAGAGCAGCCTGTCGGCACCGCGCCAGGGGGATGGACTTGCCGACGCCTTCGACATCGCCGCCTTCTGAAGCCCGGCTTCATGACGGGCGCGACGCGCGCGCCCATATCGTCAGCCTGACGTGGGAAAACGGCCTGCTTCACCTGCGCGGGGCGGAGCATGACGAAAAGCTGTCGCCTGCGCTGTTGCGCCGCGGACTTGCGACCCGTGCCGGACTGACATTGCACCGCACCGACGCCCCCGATTGGCGGCTGCTGCTGCCGGCGGGCAGCGATTTCGGTCACGACCTGGCGCAGCACGGCAGTTGGCGGCCGTGGCAGCGCGGGCTCGCCGTGGCGGGCACCGGCGTTGCCATCGCCGCGCTTGCCGGCATCGTCTGGACCGGCGATGCCCTCGCCGGCCGGCTGGCGCCGCTGATCCCCCACGCCGTCACCGCGCCGATCGGCAAGCAGCTCGTCAGCGGCATGGGCAAGGCGTGTTCCGGCAAGGCCGGGCTCACCGCGCTCGCCGGGCTCGTGACGCGGCTGGCCCCGGCCGGCGAAATCCGCGAGCCGCTGAACCTGACCGTTATCGACAGCGCCACCGTCAATGCCGCTGCGCTGCCCGGCGGCGAGGTCGTGATCTTCCGCGGCCTGATCGACGAAGCGGCCGGCCCCGGCGAAGTCGCCGGCGTGCTGGCGCACGAACTCGGCCATGTCGCGCGCGCGCATGTCAACAAGGGGTTGATCCGCCAGCTTGGCCTGTCGCTCGTCACCGGCGGCAGCGATGCGGCCGGCCTTGTCAACCTCGCGCTGCTGCTGCGCGCCACTCGCGCCGACGAGGCAGAGGCCGATGGCGAAGCCATCCGCCGACTGTCACGCGCCGGCTGGGCGACGGCCCCGCTTGCCGACTTCTTCGATCGCCAGCGGCGCCAGCCGGGCCGAACCACCGGCGTGCTTGCCGGCATCGACGACTATGCTGCCAGCCACCCGCCCGATGCCGAACGCGCCGCCCGCTTCCGCGCTGCATCGGTGGCATCGCCGGTGTCGGTGCTCGATGCTGCCGGCTGGCAAGCGTTGCGATCGGTGTGCGGCGCGCGGCGCAAGCCGTCAGCCTGACAGGAATTCCACCAGCGAGCGTACCTTGGCCTGGCGCCATTGCGGGGTAGGCGCGGTCAGCCACCAGGCGTCGGTGGTCGGTTCGGGATCCCCGACGATGGCGATGCGGCCGGCAGCGATATCGGCGGCGGCGAGACGCGCCGGCACCCGGGCGGGGCCGAGCCCGGCGGCCGCGGCATCGATGGCGAGGCCGGCATCCGCCACCACCGGCCCCGGCGCCAGCGCGTCACCGGCGTGAGCGATGCGCTGCCTGTCGGCTGCCATGCCGGGGGCGGCGATCAGCAGCAGCGTTTCCTCCCCCAGCGTGCGGCCGTGGATGCCTTCTTCGGTCGGCGCGGCGCCGAAATGCAGCGCCAGATCGAGGTTGGCCTGGGTGAAATCGGGCGGGCCGTCGCTGGCGATGATGACGAAGCGCACATCCTGGTCGCGGCCATAGGCGGCAAGGCGCGCCGTCAGCCACTTGGCAGTCAGGTCGCGCGGCGCCGCGATGGTCAGCACGCGCGACGCCTGATTCTCCTGCAGCAGCCGCACCGATTCCTCGAATTCGCGAAACCCTGCGCGCAGCGCCGGCAGCGCGCGTTCCGCTTCGGGCGTCAGTTCGAGGTTGCGCGTCATCCGCTTGAACAGCACGACGCCCAGCGTATCCTCCAGCGCGCGGATCTGCTGGCCGACGGCGGCGGGCGTTACCGCCAGTTCGTCGGCGGCCTTGGTGAAGCTGAGGTGGCGCGCCGCGGCATCGAAAACGCGCAGCGCGTTCAGCGGCAGATGCGTGCGCTTCACGGCCGCAGCATCCCCGGCGCGCGCGGCCGCATCACTGCCGCGGGCCTTCGAGGCGGAACAGCGGAATGGCGACATTGAACGCCGCCCCGGCGCAGCGCATGGCGTAATGGCCGTGCATGGTGCCGAACGGCGTCGGCAACGGGCAGCCCGAGACATAGTCATAGGCCGCGCCGGCTGCGATCAGCGGCTGCTGGCCGACGACTCCGGGGCCATCGACCTGTTCGGTGCGGCCTTCGGCATCGGTGATCGTCCAGTGCCGGGCGACGAGCTGCACCGGCTGCGGGCCTTCGTTCTCGACCCGGACATGATAGGCCCAGGCGAACACCGAACCGCCGGGATCGGACTGGTCGGGCAAATAATGCGGCGCGACGCGCACGACGACGCTGCCGCCGGCGTGCGCGGTCGTTGCCGCATAGGGGAAGAAGATGGCCGCGCTCACAGGGCTGCTCACAGGCCCGCCGCGCGCAGCGCCTGGTCGAGATCGTCGATCAGGTCGGCCGGGTCCTCGAGGCCGATCGACAGGCGCAGCATGCCGTCGGTGATGCCCATTTCGGCGCGGACTTCGGCCGAAACGCTGTAGTGCGTCGTTGTCGCCGGATGCGTCATCAGCGTCCGCGCGTCACCCAGATTGTTGGAAATGTCGATCAGTTGCAGCGCATCGAGCAGCGCGTGCGCCTGGGGCTGGCCACCGGGGGCGAACAGCGCGATGATGCTGCCGCCGGCCGCCATCTGCTGCATCGCCAGGCCATGCTGCGGATGGCTGGCAAGGCCCGGATAGCGCGTCGGCAGCCGGCTTTCGAGGAACTGCGCCACCATGGCCGCATTCTCGCACGCGCGGCGGACGCGCAGGTCGAGCGTTTCAAGGCTTTTCAGCACCACCCAGGCATTGAACGGCGACAGGTTCGGCCCGGTATGGCGGGCAAAGGCAAGGTAGATGTCGTTCATCCACTGCGCGCTGCCGCAGACGACGCCGGCGAGCACGCGCCCCTGCCCGTCCATCAGCTTGGTGGCGGAATGGCAGACGACATCGGCACCGAATTCCACCGGCCGCTGCAGCACCGGGGTCGCAAAGGCATTGTCGACGACGATGGTGGCGCCGGCATCATGGCCGATATCGGCGATGGCACGAATGTCGGCAATGTCGAGCCCCGGGTTCGACGGCGTTTCGAGGAAGAATACCTTGGTATTCGGCCGCCGTGCCCGCGCCCAGGCCTGCGGGTCACCGGCATCGACGGTCGTCGTTTCGATGCCGAAGCGCGGCAGGATGGTATCGACGAGCACCCGGCACGATCCGAACAGCGCCTTGCCCGCCACCAGGTGATCGCCGGCGGAAAGCTGGCACATCAGCGCCGCCGACATCGCCGCCATGCCGGTGGCGGTGGCGCGCGCCGCTTCGGTGCCTTCCAGCATGGCGACGCGCTTTTCGAACATTTCAACGGTGGGGTTCTGCAGCCGGCTGTAGGTCATCCCCGGCGCATCACCGCGAAAGCGCGCGGCGGCTTCACCGGCGCTGTCATAGGCATAGCCCGACGTCAGGAAGATCGCTTCGGAGGTTTCGCCGAAATCGCTGCGCGCCGTGCCGCCGCGCACCATGCGCGTCGCCGGCCGCCAGCGAGCGGTGATTTCGGGGTCCTGTCCGGCAAAACGTTTCATCGCCTCGCGATAACGACTGCGGCCCGCGTCGGCAATTGCGAGCCGCAAACAGCATCAACGCCGGGCAACCATTCGCCGGCCGCAGTCGCACCCGGTCGCTGCCGTTGTCCATGGCGTCCCTGCCGCAACGAAAGCCCCACCGATGACCGCCAACCGCCGCCTCTCGACCGTTCTGCTTGCTGCCACCGCGCTTGCCGCGCCGGTGCTGGCCACCCCTGCCGGGCCGCTGGTGCTCGGCACCACCACGCATTTTGCCCATGGCTGGCCGGCGCGCGCCTGGGATGCCGTCGCCGCCAGCAGCGCCGTCACCATCCGCGAGACCGCCGGCTGGCCGAAGATCGAAACGGCCGCCGGCGTTTATGACTGGAGCGAGAAGAACGTCGGCCATCTCGACCGGCTGTGCGGCATGGGCCGCAAGATCGTCTTCGTCAGCCTGATGCAGAATCCGATCTGGGATGACGGCAATGTCGTTGCCTCCCACGCCGCGCGCGAAGCCTTCGGCAACTACCTTGCGGCCGTGGCGACGCGCTATCGCGGCTGCATCGTCGCCATCGAGATCGGCAACGAAGTCAACGCCGGCAAGCTGCGCGCGCTCGATCCCAACCGCTTTTATGTCAACATCCTGCGCGCCGTCTATCCGCGCATCAAGGCGGCGGCGCCCGAAGTCCAGGTGCTCGGCGCCTCGTCGAACACGGTGGCGACCGGCTTCGTCCGCGATCTTGCCAAGGTCGGCCTGCTCGATGTCGTCGACGGCATCGCCATCCACCCCTATCGCCGCGATCCGGTCAACGTCGATTGGGAATTGCAGCGGCTGTTCAGCGTCATCGCCACGGCCAACCGCACCGGCCGCCGCATCCCCGTCTGGATCACCGAATTCAGCCGCTTTTTCACCGACCCCGCCGAAGCTCCCGATTTCCTCGCCAAGATGGCAGTGATGATGAGCAGCGTCGGCATCGAACAGGCGCAATGGTACGCACTGATGGATTTCAGCCCGCTGGGCACCATGGGCCAGTATGGCCGCGACGGCGCGCAACTGCCCGCCGGCCGCACTTTCGATTATCTGCAGGCCGAAGTGCTGCCGCGCGGCCAGGCGATCCGGGTCGCGAGTGCCGATGATCTGTTCCACTATCGCCTCGGCAGCGATCGCCAGATGCTGTGGAGCACCGGCGGCCGCAGCCTGTCGATCACCGGCGCCACCGCCATCCGCAACAGCCGCGGCGAGGAAATCGCGGTTCCGGCGCGGCTGGGCAATAATCCGATCATCGTCGAAGGCCCGGCGACGGTCACGGTCGGCGATCCCGACGTCGTTGCCGACAGCCTGACCGGCTATGGCCGCGCACCATGGCGCTATTTCGGCCAGCGGCTGACCCGGCCGACCCAGACACTGGAAGTCATCGACTGGAAATGGACGAGCTTCATCAGCTACGCCTTCATGCGGCCGAGCGCGATCAACCAGTTGGCCTGGGTGACGGGCGGCGGAGTCAAGGCGCCGATCACCCTGACCATGCGCTATACCGCGCCCGCCGCTGGCGATTTCGTCGCGGTCGCCTGCACCGGCTACAAGAGCAACACGCCGGGCATCAGCCTGCAGCTGCGCCGCGATGCCACCGTCGTTGCTTCGCGCAATGTCGGCAACGAAAGCGTGCGCGTCTCGGTACCGCTGACGCTGGCCGCCGGCGACAGCGTCGACTTCGTCACCAGGCCGACGGGCGCCGGCGAGATCCACAACTACTGGTACCGCTACCGCATCGTCCGCGCCGGCGCGCCGATCCCGAATTGCCCGATCCCGGGCAGCAGCAGCGACGATCCGGATTTCATCGACTCTTAAGCTGCACCGCCCGAGGGGCGCTGGCGGGTCAGACCTTCAGCGCCCCCTTTGGCGGTGGCTCATGACCGCGGACGATCAGCAGGTACATCACCGGCGTGACGATGCGGCTGAGCAGGGTCGACGATACCAGCCCGCCGATGATCACCCAGGCGAGCGGGGCGTAGAGACCCGATCCCGACAGCGCCAGCGGCAGCAGGCCGCCGATCGCTGTCACCGAGGTCAGCAACACGGGCAGAAACCGCACTTCGCCGGCGCGTTCGATGGCGTCGCGCAAGGCCATGCCCTGCTGGCGCAACTGCGTGGTGAAATCGACGAGCAGGATCGAATTCTTGATCTCGATACCGATCAGCGCGACAAAGCCGATGACGGCGGTATAGCTGATCGAATTGCCGGTCAGGAACAACGCGACCAGCCCGCCGAACAGGCCGAGCGGAATCACGCCGGCGACCACCGCCGTCTCGCGGAAACGGCCGAATTCGACCACCAATACGCCCAATATGCCGAACACCGCGATGGCGATGATCGGCCCCAGCCCGCCGAAGCTGCGCGCCGCGACTTCGGCTTCGCCGCCGACATCGAAGCGGTAGCCATCGGGCAGTTTCACCGCCTTGATCGCATCATAGACGGCGGTGTTGACGCGGGCGGTGAGGAAGCCGGGGGCGATCTCGCTTGAAATCGTCACGGTTCGCTGCTGGCGTTCGCGGTTGATCCGCGCCGGCGCCGAATCGAGGCGCGGGGTAGCGATCTCGCGCAGCGGCGTGGCGCCGCCGGCGGCCGGCACGAACACATCGGCGAGCGTCGAAATCTCGTGCCGCTTTGCCAGCGGCAGGCGAACGACGATGTTGTAGCTGTCGCCTTCATTGTCGCGGAAACGCCCGGCGGCTTCGCCCGACAGCGCCAGCCGCAGCGCTCGCCGCGCTGCCCCTGGCTGCACGCCGAGCAGCGCAGCCTTGTCGCCATCGAGCCCCAATTCGAGGCGCGGCGCGTCGACCGCCACCGGGTTGACGATATCGCGCGTGCCCGGGACCTTGCGGATGACGGCTTCGGTTTCGGCGGCGACGCGTTTCAGCACATCGATATCGGGGCCGAAGATCTTGACTGCCACCGGCGCATCGATCGGCGGGCCGTTCTGGAAGATCTTGACGACGAATTGCGCATCCGGACCTTTTGCGAGGCGATCGCGCAGCCGCTTGACCAGCGCCGGGCCGCCGACGGGATCCCAGTCCTTCAGCGTGACCAGCACTTCGCCCAGATTGCTGCGCTGATCGAAACTGCGCTGGTTGTAGAAGATCTGCGGGTTGCCGCGGCCAAGGTTGGTCAACAGCCCGGCCACCAGCGGTTCGTCCTTCAGCGATGCCTCGACATGGTGCAGCGCGCGATCGGTCTGCGTCAACGCAGCACCCTCGGGGGCCGTCACCGTCACCAGGAAATAGGGCGTGTCGGCCGGCGGAAACAGCGACGAGCCGATGAACGGCACCAGCCCCAGCCCCGAAGCGATGAGCAGCGTCGCGGCGCCCATCGCGCGCCACGGGTGCGTCAGGCTCCAATGGAGCGTCGGCGCATAGATGCGCTGGATGCCGTTCTGGATGACCTGCAGGAAACGGTTGCCATGTTCGGGCTCGCTGCGCGGCAGGATGCGGCTGGCGAGGAACGGCACGATGGTCAGCGACACCAGCAGCGACGCCGCCACCGTGCCGAGCACGGCGATCGGCAGCGAACGCGTGAACTTGCCGGCGCCTTCGGGAAGAAACGCCAGCGGCAGGAAGGCGAACAGCAGCACGAAGGTGCAGCCGATGACGGCGACGGCGATCTCGCGCGTGCCGGAAAGCGCCGCGGCGGTACGGTCAGCGCCCTCGCGCAGATGGCGGGCGATGTTTTCGGTGACGACGATCGAATCGTCGACCAGCAGGCCCAATGCGATGATGAACCCCGAAATCGCCAGCTGGTTGAGCGTGTAGCCGAGCGTTGCCAGCACGGCGCAGCCCATCGCGAGGCTGAGCGGCACCGACACCATCACCACCAGCGACGCCCGCCAGCCGAGCGGCAGCAGCGTGATCAGCACCAGCGCCAGCGCGATCGAGAAATCGCGGCCGAGCTGATCGAGCTTGCGCGCGATGTCCTGCGACTGGTCGAAGCCGACTTCGAGGCGGATATCGGGCGGCAGCAGCGGCCGGAAGGCATCGGCGGCCTTCACCACGCCGTTGCGGATATCGAGCACATTGAGCCCGTCCTTCTGGTTGAAGGTCACCCACACCGCGCGCTTGCCGTTGAAGCGGGCAGCGTGCGGCTGTTCCTCGTAATCCCAGCCGACCCGGGCGACATCGCGAACGCGCAGCAGCCGGCCGTCACGCGCGCGCAGCGGCACATCCTCGACTTCGGCTATGGTCTTGAAGGCGCCGCCGGCCTGGACGTTGAGGCGCTGGTCACCGCTGTGGACGGCGCCCGGCGGCAGGTCGACAGCGCCGTTGCGCAGCGCATCGGTGATCGCGGTAACCGGCAGGCCGAGCTGACCGAGCCGGCCCGAATCGATGGCGACGCGGACTTCCGGCGTGGGGATGGCCCAGGCGCGGCTGCCGCGCACGCCGGGAACGCGGTTGATCCGCTCGCGCAGGTCCTTGGCGTATTTTTCCAGCCGCCGGTACGACGCGGTGTCGCTGACCAGCGCGAACTGGATGACGGCAGCTTCGGTGGTGCGGGTCTTGTTGAATTCCAGCCGCTGCAGCGATGGCGGCAGCTGGGCGCGGATGGCGTTCACCTCGCGAACGACATCGTTGTAATTGGCCTCGGGATCGCCATTCCAGCCGAATTCGGCCGTGATGACTGCGGTCGAATCGGTCGATCGCGACTGGACGCGGACGATGCCGTCGACACCCTGGATGACATCCTCGATCGGCTTGGCGACGGTGGCTTCCATGTCGCCCGGCTCGGCACCGGGGACGATGGCGACGACGTTGATGAACGGCGACGGGAAGTGCGGATCGACCGATCGCGGGATGGTCAGGAACGCCGACATGCCGATCGCTGCCAGCAGCGCGAAGACAACCAGCGTGATCTGCCAGCGCGTAACGGCGAAATCGATGATGCCCATCGCCGTCAGCGGCCAGCGACAAGCGTCGGCGCGCTGCCGCGCCGCGCTGTCGTCACCAACGAACCGTCGCGCAGGCGATCCGGGCCGGAGATGACGACCCGTTCCCCGGTTTTCAGCCCGGCCGTGATCGCCACGGCCGCATCGGTGACGCTGCCCAGCCCGACCAGCCGGCGCCGCACCCGGCCGGCAGCGGCATCGAAGACATAGACGAAGCCTTCATCGGCGCGCGCCTGGAACACCGCGGTGGCCGGCACCGCCAGCGCGGCGTCACCGGTTTCGGCCACCGCCAGCCGCGCTGTGCCGATCATGCCCGATCGCAATCCGGGAAGCGCCGGCAGCGCCAGTTCGACGCGGAAAGTGCCGGTGCCATCGTCGCCGCGCGCGGCGATTTCGGAAATCGGCGCTGCGATCGGTGCGGCCCCCAGCGCTGCAAGGCGAACAGCGGCGCGCTGGCCGCGGATGAGCCGCGCCAGATCGGCATCGGCCATCGGCAATTGCAGGACATAGCCGCCGGCCAGATCGCCGACGGTCAGCACGCTCTGGCCGGGCATGACCATCTGGCCGGGTTCGGCAGGGCGGCGCAGCACGATGCCGGCGGCCGGCGCGCGGACGACGGCAAGGCCGGCATCGAAGCCCGTCTGATCGACCCGGGCGCGAGCGGCAACGGCGGTGGCGCGGGCCTGTTCAACTCGCGGTGCCGTCACCCAGCCCTTGGCGAACAGCGCTGCCAGCCGGCGGTAATCGGCATCGGCGCGCACCGCCTCGGCCCGCGCCGAACCGACCGCCGCGGTCAGGCTGGTCGGATCGAGGCGAGCCAGCACCTGGCCGCGAGCGACACGGTCGCCTTCGCGAACCAGGATCGCAGCGATGCGGCCGCTGCTGTTGAACCCCAGTTGCGTCTCGCGCTTCAGTCGTACCGTGCCCGGAACGACGAGGCTGGCGGAACCGGCGGCCGAGCCGACGCTGGCCAGTTGCACGACGATCGGGGCCTGTTCGCTGGCGCGCGGCGGTGGCGGAGCTTCGGGTTCCGCCGAACAGGCCGCGAGGGCGATTGCCGCAAACGCCGCCGGAAGGTGCAACGCCGCCCGACGCAAGGTCGGGCCGGGCGGCGGTGGAGCGTGCATTCGGGCCTCATCGAACGAATTTGATTGCTGCTCAACTTGCAGCCATCGTGACGGCCGCGCAAGGCGTTTTTGAGCCGCACTCAAACATCGCCCGGATCGGCCGATGTTACGGAATTTTCATTCCGAAATCGCTCAATCCTCGAGAACCAGCGCCTTGACTGTTAATGAAATTCCAATATGGCTTTCAGGCAGATGGAGGGGATTGCCAAGGGTCAGGGCGATCTCGGCCACGAAATGTCCTGGCAGCGGGATCTCCCGCGTCGCCAGCCGTTGCCGAAGCCTGTCGCAGGCCACGGTGACGGCTGCGTGCGGGCCTTCGAGCCGCAGATGCAGCCCGTGAACAGCGCCACTGAAGGTGACGCTGGCCCAGTCGTGCGCCGTCAGTTCCTCGACGATCAAGCGCGGCGCCTCGCTCGGTTCCGGGGCGCCGGCGGCCGGCACGCCGGCCTCGTCGGCGACCGCCCTGACGAGGTGCAGGGCGATCCGATCGTTCACCGGTCGCATCGCACACCCTCCCCGATGGTGCCCGCTGCCGGCGCGGCGATCGCCGCGAGTACGCGGTCGCGGCGGGCCGGCCCGGGGTCGCCCCCGCCCCCCACCACC
>JBBQWE010000045.1:0-20548 GCA_038210855.1 Sphingomonadales bacterium
TCGTCGCCCATTCGCACTTGCCCGACGAAATCCGTATCGGTCTGAAGATCGGTGTCGACAATTTCGAGCATACCGGGTTGGGAGCGGCGCCGCGCTACCCCGACGACATCATGGTGGCGCTGGAAGCGCGTGCCGCCGAGGGCCGGGTGCGCGGCAACCCGCTGTTCTGGACGCCGACGATTTCGGGCCTCTACAATTACAACAAGCTGATTTCGAACCCCGAAAAGCTCGATGACCCGTGCTGGAAGCGCGGCTTGCAGCCCGATACCGTCGCCGACATCAAGCGCTCGCTGGTCCACCCCGACCAGCTCGAATACAACCAGCTGACGCCGCGGCGGAAACCCACGCTCGACACCAAGTTCGCGCAATTGCGCAAGGCCGGGGTCATCATGCTGATCGGCACCGACAGCGGCATCCCGGCGACGTTCCACTGCCAGTCGACGTGGAACGAGCTCGATGTCTGGGTGAACCGCCTCGGGGTGCCGCCGATGGAAGCCATCCAGGCCGCCACCTATTGGCCGGCGAAATTCATGGGCCGCGAACGCGAAACCGGCACCGTCACCGCCGGCCGCTATGCCGACATCATCGCAGTGCGCGGCGATGTACTGGCCAACATCGGCCTGTTGCAGAACATTCCCTTCGTGATGAAGGGCGGCACCGTCTACAAACGCGACGGCGCCGTGGTGGAGGCCGCGCTGGCGCCGAAATAGCGCGCGCTCACCCCAGCCACGCCTGCAAGCCATCGTCGCGCACGACCACGCGGCCTTCCTCGCCCACCGGTGATCGATCGGTGGACAGCAGCATCGCCACCAGCGCCTTGTCGGCCATGTCCACCCTGGCAAGCACCCGTGCCGCATCGGCGGTGCGGCCGATGATGCTGCCATAGGCCGGCGCGCCGTCGCGATCGAAGACGATGCTGAACGTTTCGATCCGCGCCGGGCCGACATGATCGAGCGCCAGCCCCGGCACATCGCCGCGAGCCTCCTCGGCCGCCGGCTGCACATCGATCGGCAGCATCAGGCACGCCGGGTCGCCCGCCGCGCTGCCGACCACCAGCGCATGGTGCTTGGTGACATAGCCGCCCTGCCCATAAAGCAGCGCTGCCGCCGCCGGCGCCTCGCGCAGCGCCGCCACCATCGCGCACGCCGCGTGCAGCATGTAGCAATTGAGCCCGGTGCCGGCGAAGCTGAGCCCGCCGGTAACGGTGAACGCCATGTCTTCCGCCAGCCCCAGCGTGCGCCGCGCCATCTTGGGCACGGTCGGGAAACAGGAATACAGCTCTTGCGCGCCGAAACCGCGCGGCGCGATCCGCATCGCCTGCGCCAGCACGGCATCCTGCGCCACCGACCGCGCATATTGGTCGCGGCGCAGGTAATCCATCGGCTCGGCCGCGGCACCGCCGCCATGGACGAACACCATCGCCGCCTCCGGAACGCCGGCCGCGCGCGCTGTCGCCAGGCTGGTCATCACCACCGCTGCTGCCATGTTGACATTGTTGTTGGCGACCATCCGCTTGGTATAGGGCCAGGCAATGATGCGGTTATCGGGGGTCGGCGTCGCGATCTCCTCGGCCGTGAAGGCGCGGCGCCCCCAGGCATGCGGGTTGGCGGCCGCGGCCTCCGAAAACCGCGCCCAGGCCGCCGCCGATTCGGCCGTCGCTGCCGCCGGTGTCAGGCCCCAGGCCGCGGTCGTGGCGTTTTCGTAAAAGGGGTAGATATGCGCCGGTTGCGCCAGCCCGTGGCGGATCGCCATTTCCGTGACATGGTCCGAAGGCACGATCGGGTTTTCCGGCCTGGCCGCCGGCGGTGTCCACGGCAGCTCGATACCTGCCGCCCTGGCCTTGCCGACAGCGTGCAGCGCCTCACCGCCGGTCACCACCGCGACGATCGAATTGCCGTTCATGATGCGCAGTGCTGCCTCGTGCAGCCGCGTCGTCGGCGTCTCGCCGCCCACCTGGCCATAGACGGCGCGCGCCGGGGTGATGCCCAGCCGCTCCGCCAGTCGCTGCGCGACGCGATCGTAGCGCCACGAAACGAGGTTGATGACATCCAGGCTGTCGATCCGCGCCGTCCAGCCGCCGCCGGCATCGGCATCGGCGGCCGCCACCGCCGCCGCCATCAGCGCCAGCGGCTCCAGCGCCTGCGCCGGATCGGCCGGCCGATCGACGATCTCGCCGACCCCGATGATGACAGGCGTGCGATCGGCAGGCAGGCTCATGCGATATCCCCGGTGAATCTGCGCCGGGCCTAGCCGAGCGCGAGCGGCGCGCGAAGCTGTCGATATCGATCAGCAAGGAAGTTGTGCCTCCGGCGGCCGGGGCCCCGGGCCCCAGACCCCATTTCGATTGCCGACTGCCATGCCGGCAGAAATTCTCGCGTGGCACTTTACAAATGGGGGTCCGGCGCCGCACGCCCCAGCCGCCGGAGGCCTGATTTCCTCCAGCGAACGGGGGGAAGAATGGCCTGGAACATCGAAACCATCCGCGGCGCCTTTCCGGCACTGGCCATCACCGATGCCGGGGTACCGCGCCGCTATCTCGATGCGCCGGCGGGCAGCCAGGTCGCCGGCCGAGTCGTCGATGCGATGCGCGACGCGATGATCGGCGCCTGTGCCAATGATGGCGGCGCCTTTCGCACTTCGGTCGCTGCCGGTTCCATTTGCGACGCGGCGCAGGCCGGGGCGGCGGCCTTTTATAATTGCGCGGCCGACGAGATCGTCTTCGGCCTCAACACCACTTCGCTGTTCTTCCAGTTTGCCGGGCTGCTGTCGGCAGACTGGCGCGAGGGCGACAATATCCTGCTCAGCCGGATGGATCATGACGCCAATGTGGCGCCCTGGCTGCAGGCGGCGCAGGCCCGCGATGTCGAAGTGCGCTGGCTGGAATGGGACCGGGAAAGCTTCGAATTCCGCTATGAAATGCTTGATTTGGCTGTCGACGCCCGCACCCGGCTGGTGGCAGTGGGGCACGCCAGCAACATGCTCGGCACGCTGAACGATGTCGCGCGGGTGTGCGCCGCGGCGCGCAATGTCGGCGCCGTCAGCGTCGTCGATGCTGTGCAATCGGCGCCGCATATCGCCATCGATGTGGCGGCGATCGGGTGCGACATGCTGTCGGCATCGGCGTACAAATTCTTCGGGCCCCATGCCGCGGCGCTGTTCGTCTCGCGCGACTGCCAGGCGCGGCTGCCGTCGCTGAAGGTCCGCCCGTCGTCCAGCGCGATGCCGACCCGGCTGTCCCCCGGCACCCCGAGTTTCGAGGCGCAGGCCGGCACGCTCGCCGCCATCGAACATTATGGCTGGCTGGGCGAACTCGCCGGCGCCGATGCGCAGGCGCCGTTGCGCACCCGCATCCTTGCCGGCTGCGACGCCATGGTGCGCCACGAGACCGACCTGATGCGCCATTTCCTCGCCGGCCTCGGCACCCTGCGCGGCGTCACCCTGCACGGCATCGCCAACCCCAACCGGCTGGCATCGCGGGTGCCGACCTTCACCATGTCGATCGCCGGCCACGCCGCCAGCGATGTCGCCGCCGCGCTCGCCGCTCGCAACATCTTCGCCTGGGACGGCTATTACTACGCCTGGGAACCCGCCGGCGTGCTGGGCCTGCGCGAGGCCGGCGCGCTGCGGGTGGGGTTGAGCCATTACAATAGCATGGAAGAAGTCGACGTTTTTCTGGAAGCGCTGGCGGACATCACGGGCTGATCGTCCAACGAAAGAATAGCCTCCGGCGGCTGGGGCCGTAGGCCCTAGCCGCCATTTTGTTGGGTTCCGGCAAACCGCGTTGCGTTCGGGTACAATCAAAATGGAAATCGGGTCTGGGGCCTACGGCCCCAGCCGCCGGAGGCCGTTTTCTATCTACCCTTCTTCAAACCAACCCCACTTGCCCAGCCCGACACCGCCTGGCACCAGGTGTCATGCAGCGCGCCTATGTCGACCTTCCGGGCAGCGCCTTTGCCGCGGCGGATAACGACGGCTTGTTCGGCGCCCTTTCGCGGCATCTGCCGTTTGCCGTCGAGCCGGCGCAGCGCTCCGCGTGGCTGTTCGAGATCGCGCATCTGAAGGCGATTGCTGCGGCGCTGCCGGAGGCGCGTTTCTATCTGGAGTTTGCCATTCCGCGCATGGGCCGCCGCGCCGATGCCGTTATCGTTCATGCCGGGCTGGTTTTCGTGATCGAATACAAGGTCGGGGAACGCGGCTTTGCTCGCCATGCCATCGAACAGGTGCACGGCTATGCGCTCGACCTGAAGAATTTTCACCGCACCAGCCACGACAAGGCGATCGTGCCGATCCTGATTGCCAGCGAGGCACCGCCGCAGGATATCGGACTGGGTTTCAGCGAGGCAGACCGGGTTCATGCGCCGCTGTGCCTGGCGCCGGGCGATCTGCTGCCGACGCTGCGCAACATGGCGCGGTTGAGCGATATGGCCGCGATTGCGGCAACGAGCTGGGCAGAGGGTGCCTATCAGCCGACTCCGACGATCATCGAAGCGGCTGAGGCGCTCTATCGCGGCCATGATGTGGCGGAAATCTCGCGCAGCGAAGCCGGGGTCGAGAATCTGACGCAGACGGCCAGCGCCATCGAAGCCATCGTCGCCCGGATGAAGGCCGCGGGCGGCAAGGCCATCGTCTTCGTCACCGGCGTCCCCGGCGCCGGCAAGACGCTGGCCGGGCTCAACCTCGCCTGTGGCCGCATGGCGCGCGGGCTGGGCGAGGATGCGACCTTCCTGTCGGGCAACGGCCCGCTCGTCGATGTGCTGCGCGAGGCGCTGCGCCGCGATCATCGCCGGCAACAGGGTGCCGGCCGCAGCGATGCGGCGCTGGTGGCCGGCCGGTCGCCCGACAAGTTCATCCAAAACGTCCATCATTTTCGCGACGAATATATCGATGCCGGCCGCAGCCCTTCCGAACATGTCGTGGTTTTCGATGAAGCGCAGCGCGCCTGGGACCGGGCGATGACCAGCGATTTCATGCGCCGCAAGCGTGGCCAGACGGGCTTCGACCAGTCCGAACCGGCGTTCCTGCTGTCGGTGATGGACCGGCGGCCGGATTGGTGTGTCGTCGTCGCGCTGATCGGCGAAGGCCAGGAAATCAACCGCGGCGAAGCGGGTGTCGCCGAATGGGTGCGGGCGCTGCAGGCCGATCTGCCGCACTGGCAGGTGGCGCTGCCGCCGCATCTGCTGGGGGATGGATCCAGCCTCGATGGCGCGCTGCGCTGGCACCTCGCGCGCCGCGGCGCCATCGTCGATCCGGCGCTGCATCTCGCGATTTCGGTTCGATCCTTTCGGGCCGACAGCGTCTCGCACTTCGTCGCGGCGGTGCTGGGCGAGGATTCGGCGGCGGCGCGGGCGGCGCTTCCCGATGCGGCGCGCTTTCCGATCCTGCGCACCCGCAGCCTCAAGGATGCACGCGGCTGGCTGCGGGCGCGCCGCCGCGCCGGCGAGCGATCGGGCCTGCTGGCGACGTCGAAGGCGCTGCGCCTGAAGCCCGAAGGGCTTTATGTGAAAGCGCCGATCGATGTCTGCGACTGGTTTCTCGGCCCCAGCGACGACGTTCGCGCTTCGAGCGCGCTGGAGGACGCCGCGAGCGAATTCGCGGTGCAGGGGCTGGAACTCGACTGGACGGGGGTGGCGTGGGACCTCAATTTCCGCCGCGTGGACGCCGCCTGGCAGGCGCGCGAGTTTCGCGGCACGCAATGGACGCAGGTGCGCGGCTCCGGTGCTGCGCTCGGCCGCGCCGATTATGTCCGCAACGCCTATCGCGTGCTGCTTACCCGCGCCCGGCAGGGCATGGTGATCTTCGTGCCACCGGGCGATGCCGCCGATGCGACGCGGCCGCCGGCGGACTATGACGCCATCGACGCCTGGCTGGGGTCGTGCGGTATCCCTGTCCTACAGGCCGCCGCGCCGGTATAATGGCGCGCCGGCGGGGACGACGCACGTGCCGATGCGGAGAAGGGGCAAATGCTGCAAAAACATCGAAATCGCTGACTTTCGTGAACTTCCGGCTCGGCGTGGAAGAACGCGGCCAGGCGGCGTCAGGCCATCCGGGCGACCCGCGCCTCGATCGCGTCCCAGATGCGCGCCGGCGTGTCGGTGCCGTTGAAGCGGTCGATGGCCATGATTCCGGTCGGCGAAGTGACGTTGATCTCGGTCAGATGGCCGGCGATGACGTCGATGCCGACGAAGATCAGCCCGCGGGCGGCAAGATCGGGGCCGATGATGCGGCAGATTTCGGCTTCGCGCGGGGTCAGGTCGGTGGCCATGGCACTGCCGCCGGCGGCAAGGTTCGATCGGATCTCCCCCGATTTGGGCAGCCGGTTGATGGCGCCGGCGGGTTCGCCATCGACGAGGACGATGCGCTTGTCGCCCTGCGCGACATCGGGAAGGAACGCCTGCACCATGAACGGCTCGCGCCAGACCTGCCCGAACAATTCGACCAGCGCCGGCAGATTGCCGTCGCCCTGATCGATCAGGAACACCGCGGCGCCGGCGTTGCCGTACAGCGGCTTGACGACGATGGCGCCGTGGCGAGCCCGGAAATCCATGGCTTCGGCCAGGCTGCGCGTCACCAGAGTCGGCGGCATCAGTTCGGGGTAGCGCAATACGAACAGCTTTTCCGGCGCGTTGCGCACTTCGGCCGGATCGTTGACCACCAGGGTACGGTCGCTGACCATCTCCAGAAGATGGGTGGCAGTGATGTAGCCCATGTCGAACGGCGGGTCCTGGCGCATCAGCACGACATCGAAATCCTCGCCGATGTCGCGGGTGGCGCGCTCCCCGGTCCAGGCGAAATGGCTGCCGGGCTCGCGAGTCACCGTCAGCGGCCGGGTGGCGGCGCGAACATGGCCGGCTTCGGCGGAAAGGTCGGCGGGAAGGTAATGGGCAAGCGAGTGACCACGGGCTTGCGCCTCGATCATCAGCGCAAAGCTCGAATCGCCGGCGACGTTGATGGTTTCGATGGGGTCCATCTGGACCGCAACTCTCAGGCGCATCGGCAAGGCTCCACAGTTGCCGATGGCTTAGGGCAGCAACGGGCTTTGCGAAAGCTCAGCCGTCGGAACGGGCGACTGCGGCCAGCGCCGCCTGGATGCGGCTGCCGACGCCGCGGTCGTGCGTCGTCTCCAGCATCGCCGTCAGGCTGCCGCGTGCCGCCATGTTGTGGCCCAGCAGTTGTTCGAGGCGAGCGCGTTCCCACCAGAGATTGGTCGATTGCGGCGCCATGACGGTCATGCGCTGGTACAGCGTCAGCGCGCGGCCGGTATCGCCGCTGCTGCGCGCGCGGCTGGCCTGGTTGGTGACGAGGCGCACCAGCAGTTGGCGGTTCGACATGGCTTCGAACCGCGCCGATGGCTGGGTATCGCCGCCGCCGTGGCGAGCGATGGCGATGGCGCGGTCGCGCGTGATGCCGGTGCCATGATCGAACGGATCGATCAGCGCCGAATCGACGCTGCCGCGCACTTCGACGATGACATGGCCGGGCAGGTTGAGCGCTTCGGCTTGCCAGCCGACTCGGCGGGCCAGCGCGACATAGAGGATCGACAGGCTGATCGGCAGGCCGCGACCGCGTTCGGCGACCGCAACCAGATCGGCGTTGAGGGCATTGTCGTAATCTTCGGTGGCGCCGGTCAGCCCGGCTTCTCCGGCGATCAGTGCGGCGAGGCGGCGCGCCCGGCCCTGGCTGGAAATCGGCGGCCGGTCGCCCTGCAGCGCGATCGACCAGCCGGCCATCAGCCGCCGCAGCCGGGCGCCATCGGCCTTCGGACGATCGGCGCGGGCCAGCGCGATGCCGGCTTCGACCAGATCGATGTCGGCATCGTCGAGCAGTCCGATTTCGGCCAGTTCCATTCAACCCTCCTGCCGGATCGCGATCATGTGCACCGGCAGTGCCCAGGGCCGCACGACGATGGCATCGATCCGCGTGACCGTGCCGGCGCCTGCATAACGCGGAACCAGCAGCCGGGACGCGGCGACGACGCGCCGCAAAGCGGAAGAGTGCAACGCCGACAGCCCGCTGTCGAGAGTGGCGCGCGCCTTTACCTCCACGAAAACCAACGTTCCGCGCCGCGATGCGACAAGATCGACCTCCCCGGCCGGGGTGCGCACCCGCTGCGCAAGGATGCGATAACCCTTCAACCGCAGGAACCATGCCGCAACCCATTCGGCGCGGCGGCCGCGGCGCTCGTCGGCCTGGCGCCGGGCCGAATCACGGCCGCGGTTGCCGGCCGGGCCGGGCTTGCGCTGCGGGGGCGCCATCGCCGCTCAACCGTCCTTCAGCGCCAGCGCGCGGGCATATACCGCCTGCCGCGGCAGCCCGAGCGTTGCAGCGACTTCGGCGACCGCCGCCTTGACGGTGGAGCGTGCCAGCGCTGCCCGCAGCGCCGCATCGAGCGTGTCGGCATCGGCCGGCGGCGGCGCTTCCGGCGGGCCGACGATCACCACGATCTCGCCGCGCGGCGCCGCTTCGGCATAGCGGCGACCGAGTTCGGACAGGCTGCCGGTCACTGCCTCTTCGAAGCGCTTGCTGATCTCGCGCGCCACCGCTGCCGGTCGGTCGCCGAGCGTTTCGGCCATCGCAGCGAGGCTGGCGGCGAGGCGCGGCCCGCTTTCGTAGAATATCAGCGTGGCGCGGATCGCGGCCAGTTCGGCAAGTTCGCTGCGCCGCGCTGCGGCCCTGGCCGGCAGGAAACCGGCGAACAGGAACCGGTCCGTGGGCAGCCCGGCGAGCGTCAGCGCAGCGATGGCAGCGCATGGTCCGGGCAGGGTGACGATATTGACGCCGGCGGCGCGCGCCTCGCGCACCAGCTTGAAACCGGGATCGGAAATCAACGGTGTGCCGGCATCGGAAACCAGCGCCACCGGCTCGCGCAGCGCCCGGGCGATCAGGCCGGGGCGAACCGCATCGCCGACATGGTCGTGATAAGCCAGCATCGGCACGCGCACGCCGATATGGGCGAGCAGCTTGGCGGTGACCCGCGTATCTTCGGCCGCAATCAGCGCGGCACCCGCCAGCACCGTTGCAGCGCGCGGGCTGAGGTCACCGAGATTGCCGATCGGCGTCGCGACGATGTAGAGGCCGGGGCCAAGACCCGGTGCGTCGGCGGCGCCCTCCGAAAGCTCGGGTTTTCGTGTTGCTGGGGATTGCGAATGCACTTTGCCACTTTGACGACGGCGCCGGGCCGCTGGCAAGCCCGGATCCGGCACCATGGCCTTGCCGCGCTGGCGCTGGTCGCTGCCTGTGCCCCGGTGCCGCGCACCGCACCGCCACCGCCGCCGGCGCCGGTGATGGCACCGCCGCCGCCGCCCGAACGCCCGGTGGCGGCCGCTGCACCGGCGCAGAACCGCGTGGCGCTGCTGGCGCCGCTGTCGGGGGCCAATGCGCCGGTCGGCCAGTCGATCGCCAACGCTGCCAGCCTCGCCATGCTCGATGTCGGCGCCGCTCGCGTGGCGCTTCGCATCTATGACACCGCCGGCGGCGCCGAAGCCGCTGCGAATCGTGCACTCGCCGATGGCGCCGGGCTGATCCTCGGCCCGCTGCTTGCCGGCGATGTCCGCGCCGTCGAAACGGTGGCCGCAGCGGCGAACGTGCCGGTGCTCAGTTTTTCCAACGATGCGGCGCTTGCCGGCGGCGCCGTGTTCGTTCTCGGCTATCAGCCCGGCCAGTCGATCGCCCGGGTCGTTGCCTATGCCCGCAGCCGCGGCATCGATCGTTTCGCAGCGCTGGTGCCGGCCGGTGTTTATGGCCAGCGGGCCCAATCGGCGTTCGTCCGCGCCGTCGAAGCCAGCGGCGGCCGCACCACGGCTGTCGTGCCGTTCACCCGCGAACCGACCCGGATGCTGGCGGCGGCGCGCACCGTCACTGCCTATGATAGCCGTGCCCGTGCCGGTGGCCGGCCAGTGATCCGCCCCGATGGCACGGTGGCGGGCGGCAGCGCGCGGCTGGCGCCGGTGCCGTTCCAGGGCTTGCTGATCGCCGATTCGGCAGCGGTGGCGGCGCAGTTCGCGCCGGCGCTGCAGCGGTTCGGGGCGGCGCCGGGCACCATCATCCTGATCGGCACCGAATTGTGGAACACCGAAGGCGGGCTGGCGCGGGCGCCGGGCCTGCGCGGCGGGCTGTTCGCTGCGGTTTCGGATGCTCGCTTCGCCCGGCTGGCGGCTCGCTACCGCGAAAAATACGGCAATGCGCCGTCGCGGCTGGCCAGCCTCGGTTATGATTCGGTGTTGCTGGTCAACAGCATCGCCGATCGCTGGCCGGTTGGCGCGGCGTTCCCGAAGGCAGCGCTGTATGCCCGCGAGGGCTTTGCCGGGATCGACGGCGCCTTCCGCTTCACGCCGACGAACATCGCCGAACGCGCGCTGGAAGTCGAACAGATCGGCCCTGCCGGTGTCACCACCGTTTCGCCGGCACCAAAATCGTTCGGCAACTGAAGCTCAACTGGAAAACACCGGGAACCACGACGGATTGCCCTTGAGATGGCCGACGTAGATCAGCCGCTGGTGGGCGATATCGACGATCATCCCGGGCGTGATGCACTGCGACGGCGCGCGGCCGAGCGGCAGGCCGGCCTGATGATAGGCTTCGGCGACCAGTTGCGAGCAGAAGAACGCCGCCGATCGTGGCCCGATGACACGGCAGCCGATCGGGCTGGCCGCCGTCAGCGCGCCGGCGACGGTATAGGCGCTGCCCTTCTGCGCCTTCAGCCAGTCGATCGCCTTGCGCGCCGCGGCGCTGGTCATGTCCGGATGGCGATAGGCGACAGTCAGCGTGTCGTCGGCGATGGCGGTATCGAGCGCCTGTTCGACCACGCCGGCCGCGACCGCTTCGATCACCTTGCCATCGCCGACATAAACGCGCGCGTGGCTGACAACGGCGCCATCGCCGATCCGGATGGCGACCGAAACACTCGCCGAGGTTGTCGAAACGATGATGTCGCCGGCAGCGAGCGCGGCCGGCGCGATACAGGCGCCGCCCGTGCCGGGATCGAGGGCGATCGGTTTGACGAGACCCATGGCGACTGCCCCGAATCGAGAATGTTTCGGCGGCAGCTTTGTTCAGCGCGCGATGCGGCGCAAGACCGCATCGAGTACCGGCTGACCGCGCGGCGTCAACCGCAGCCGGGTGCCGTCCCATTCGACCAGTCCGGCCGCGGCAAGCTGGTCGCTGGCAGCAGTGTCGAGGCAATCGGCCAGCGCCACGCCAGTGCGGCGGGCAAAATGGCCGGCATCGATCCCGGTGGCGAGTCGCAGCCCCATTACCAGTGCCTCCGTGGCGCGTTCGGCCGGCATCAGCGGCGTTTCGCTGGCCATGCCATGGCCGGTCGCTGCCACCTGTGCTGCCCAGGTTTCGGGCTTTTTCCGCCGTTCGGTGGCGGTCCAGGCGCGGCGGCCATGGGCACCGGGGCCGATGCCGGCATAATCGCCATAGGTCCAATAGGCGAGGTTGTGGCGGCTTTCGCAGCCGGGCCGGGCGTGGTTCGATACTTCATAGGGCGGCAGGCCGGCAGCGTCGGTCATCTCGCGCGTGATGGCGAACAGGTCGGCGAGGGTGTCGTCGTCGGGAAGCACGAGGTCGCCGCGAGCGAAGCGGCCGGCAAAGCCGGTACCCGGCTCGATGGTCAGTTGGTACAGCGACAGGTGATCGGTGCCGAAGGCCAGCGCGCGCGCCAGTTCGGCGCGCCAGCCATCGCGAGTCATCCCCGGCCGGCTGTGGATGAGATCGAAGCTGACTCGGCCGAAGGTCGCTTGCGCGATGGCGAGCGCGGCAAGGCCCTGCGCCAGATCGTGCGGCCGGCCGAGCGCCTTCAGATCGGCATCGTCGAGCGCCTGCAGCCCGAGGCTGATGCGGTTGACGCCGGCCGCGGCAAAGCCGGCGAAGCGCGCTGCCTCCACCGACGACGGGTTGGCTTCCAGCGTGATCTCGATATCGCCATCGGCGGCCCAGTGCGTCGTTGCGGCATCGATGATGGCAGCAACGGTGGCCGGCGGCATCAGGCTTGGCGTGCCGCCACCGAAGAAGATGCTGGCAAGGCGGCGGCCGGGCAGCGCGGCGGCTTCATGCGCCAGATCGGCGAGCAGCGCGGTGCACCAGGCAGCATCGTCGACGCGAGCGCGGACATGGCTGTTGAAGTCGCAATAGGGGCATTTGGTGACGCAGAACGGCCAGTGGACGTAGAGGGCCAGACTCCCCGCCTTGTCCGGGGAGGGGAGAAAGACAGTGTCACCCATCGGCGCCGAAGCGCTTGAGCGGCGGCAGCAGCGGCAGCAGCTTCACGAACGCCCGGGCCCGGTGATTGTCGGCTTCCTTGGCGCTGCGCGGCATCTCGCCATAGGTCTGGTTGCGGCCGTCCATCAGGAACATCGGGTCATAGCCGAAGCCGTTGCCGCCGCGCGGCGGCCAGACCAGCCGGCCATGGACCTGGCCCTCGACGCTTTCGCAATGGCCGTCGGGCCAGGCGATGCTGAGCGCGCAGGTGAAATGCGCGGTGCGCGGGCCAGCCCCGCCCATGGCGGTGTTGACCTGCGCCATGGCGATCGCGAAGTCCTTGGTCGGCCCGGCCCAGCGCGCTGAATAAATGCCCGGCGCCCCGCCGAGCGCATCGACACACAGCCCCGAATCATCGGCCAGCGCCGGCAGGCCGGACGCTCGTGCCGATGCGCGCGCCTTCAGTTCGGCATTGGCGATGAAGGTGTCGCCCGTCTCCTCGGGCTCGGGCAGGCCGAGCGCGCCGGCCGAGACGACATCGAGGCCGTGCGGTTCGAGCAGTTCGGCAAGCTCCACGACCTTGCCGGGATTGTGCGTTGCCAGCACCAGCCGACCGGGAAGCAGCCGCCTGTTCATCTGCCGACCGCCCGCAACTGGCTTGCGAAAATCTCGTTGCAGCCGATGCGCGCCAGCCGCAGCAGGCGCAGCAGCATTTCCTCGTCGAACGGCGCGCCTTCGGCGGTGCCCTGCACTTCGACGATGCCGCCATTGCCGGTCAGCACGAAATTGGCGTCGGTGCCGGCGGTCGAATCCTCGTCATAATCGAGATCGAGCACCGCCTGGTCCCGGTGGACGCCGCAGGAAACCGCGCCGACCTGCATCGTTAGCGGATCGCTGGCGAACGGCGTCGTCTTGTGGATGTGATCCAGCGCCAGTCGCAGCGCCACCCAGGCGCCGGAAATCGCCGCGGTGCGCGTGCCGCCATCGGCCTGGATGACGTCGCAATCAAGGGTGATCTGGCGCTCTCCCAGCACTGTCATGTCGGTGACGGCGCGCAAGCTGCGCCCGATCAGCCGCTGGATTTCCTGGGTGCGGCCCGATTGCTTGCCCTTGGCTGCTTCGCGGTTGCCGCGGGTGTGGGTGGCGCGCGGCAGCATGCCGTATTCGGCCGTCACCCAGCCCTGGCCCTTGCCGCGCAGGAACGGCGGCAGCCGTTCCTCGAGGCTGGCGGTGACCAGCACATGGGTGCGGCCGAACTTGACGAGGCACGAGCCTTCGGCATGGGCGGAAAATGCCGGGATCATCTCGATGTCCCGCATCTGGTCGGGGGCACGGCCGGAGGGGCGCATGGGTCTGGTCCTTGTTCGATTGGCTTCGGGTTGCCGGGGGCTGACTAGCGGCTCGGCGGCACCCTGTCACTGGCGACCCGGTCACTGCGGCGGTACTGCCACGGCGTGACAAGGCGCGGGCCTTGCCCTAGATAGAGTGTCATGCAGACCCCTACGGTCGCCGAACTCAACGAACGGGCGCGCGAGGTCTTCCGCCAGATCGTCGACGCCTATCTGGCCAGCGGTGTCCCCGTCGGCTCGCGCACCCTGTCGCGGCTGGGGGCGCTCGGCCTGTCGCCCGCGTCGATCCGCAACGTCATGCAGGATCTGGAAGAACTCGGCCTGCTCGCGGCGCCGCATGCGTCGGCCGGGCGGCAACCGACCGAACTCGGGCTGCGCATGTTCGTCGATGGCATGATGCAGGCGAGCGAGCCGAGCGACGACGAACGCGCCGCTCTCGAAGCCGGCGTTGCCCCCGGCGTTGCCATGGAAGAGGCGCTGGCGCGCACTACCGCGGCGCTTTCCGGGCTGTCGCACTGTGCCGGTCTGATCCTGGTGCCGCGACAGGAACTGACCATTCGCCAGCTGTCGTTCGTGCCGCTGGCGCCGGGCCGCGCGCTGGCGGTGCTCGTCGGTGTCGATGGCAGTGTCGAAAACCGCCTGGTCGAACTGCCGCCGGGAACCGAGCCGATGGTCCTCGAACGCGCCGCCAATTACATCAATGCGCGGCTCGCCGGGCTGACGCTGGGCGAAGCCGGGGAACGGCTGGCCGGCGAGATCGCTCTCGATCGTGCGATGCTCGATGCGATGACGCAGGCGGCAGTCGAAACCGGGCTGGCGGCATGGTCATCGGACGGCGCGGCGCGGCCGGTGCTGATCGTTCGCGGCCAGGCCAATCTGGTCGAAACCGCCGTCGATATCGAAAAGGTCCGCCAGATCCTCGACGATCTGGAGGACAAGCAGGACCTGATCCGCTTGCTCGATGTCGCGCGCGGCGCCGATGCGACGCGCATCTTCATCGGTGCCGAATCGCAGCTGTTCTCGCTTTCGGGGTCCAGCGTCATCGCTGCGCCCTATCGCGGCGCCGGCGGCCGGGTGATCGGCGTTGTCGGGGTTATCGGGCCGACGCGGTTGAACTATGCGCGGGTCATTCCCATGGTGGATTACACCGCTCGAACCCTCAGCAGGCTGGTTGCATGAACGATATGAACGATAGCGACATCGACACCCCGGAAATCGACGAGATCGCCGACGACGGCGGCCCGGTAGCAACTCCGTCGCCCGAAGCACTGGCGCAGGTGATCGAGGAACGCGACCGCGAGATCGCCGACCTGAAGGACCGCATGCTGCGCGCTGCTGCCGAAACCGAGAACACCCGTCGCCGGCTGGAACGCGACAAGGCCGACAGCTCCGCCTATGCCGTGACCGGCTTTGCCCGCGACATGCTGGCGGTGGCCGACAATCTGCGCCGCGCCGTTGCGGTGTTGCCGGCAGAAGGCTTCGACCAGGTGCGTGCCGGTATCGAGGCGACCGAGCGCGAACTGATCGCCATTTTCGGTCGCCACGGCATCACGCGCGTCGATACCGTCGGCGCGCGGCTCGACCCCAATCGCCACCAGGCGATGATGGAAGTCGACAGCGACGCCGAGGCCGGCAGCATCGTCCAGGAACTTCAGGCCGGCTATGTCATCAAGGACCGGCTGCTGCGCCCGGCGCTGGTCGCCGTCGCCAAGGCCGGCTGAGCGCGGCCAGTGGGGGTAAATCGATGATCATCGTCATCGCGCGCGCCGAATTCGATCCGGCGCGCATTGCGGAACTGAGGCCGGCGCTGGACGCGTTGATGCGGGCCACATGGGAGGAATCGGGTTGCCTCAGTTCGTCGATGGCAATCGAGAGCGAGGCGGAGGGTGTCGGCATCATCGTCGAACGCTGGGCCGATGCGGCAGCGATCGAAGCCCACCTTGCATCACCGCATCACAAGGCTTTCAACGAGACCATGGCGGACATCATCTTCAACGTTGATGCACGGGTCTATGATGTGACCGGGGAGCGCCCGCTGGCGTTGTGAAGTGCCGATCAATGATCGGCGGGCATCACCATCGGGATCGGCGGCGGCGTCACGACCGGCTGGCGCTCCGGCAACGGCGCCGGCGGTGCTGCGATTGCGGCCGGCTTGGCCATGGCGCGCTGGATGCCCCAGGCCCCGACGGCGGCGGCCGCCATGCCGAGCGGCCCGAGCCGGCGGGCCAGCCGCGGCAGCAGCATCGGCAGGGCGATCCCGGCGGCCGCACCCATCGGCCCGGCGCCGCTGCCGCCGATCCGTTTTGCCAGTTGCTGCCCGGCAATCATCGTCACGATCCGTCCGATCACGCGTCTTCCCTTTTTCGTATCCGTCGGACAAGAATAGGCACCGCCCGGGTTGGTTCCAAGCCGGATGACGCGGGGGCATCGAACCATGGCGAGCGCGGCACATGCAGGCGGGACGGGATGGCTCGACCGGCTGCTGCCCAACCGCCTGCTGGCTTCGGTCAGCGCGCTGCTCGCCGCGGCAGCGATGCCTGCCATCCTGCGCGGCCACGCCGATTGGCAGCACGTGCCGGTGCTGGTCTGGCTGCATCTCGTCACCGTTCTGGCGGCAACGGCGCTGACGCCGGTGATGCTGCTGCGCGCCAAAGGCACGCGGCAGCACCGGGTGCGCGATCATGAAAGCGCCGTGCGCGGCATGGTGATCGGCGCGCTGCTCGTCGCCGGCTGGTTCACCTTCGCCTTCCACCGCATGCTCGGGGCGTGGCTGCTGGCGCCGGTCTGATACCGAGTGCGAAGCGTGCAAGTGGACATGCCGGCGGCGGCCAGCTTCCTTCTAGAAATCCAGCTTGTCGTAATGCGCCGGCGGCGGCAGCCCTTCCATGCGGTCGCCGAGCAGCGGGCGGAAGGTCGGGCGCGATTTCAACGCCGAATACCAGGTTTTTGCCGGCTCGTGCCCGTCCCATTCCACGCCGCCGAGATAATCGGCCACTGACAATTGCGCTGCCGCGGCGACATCGGCGAGGCCGAAGGCGGGGCCCGACAGCCAGCGCCGGCGTTCGAGCAGGAAATCGAGATAATCGAGATGCCCTTCGCCGTGGCGGCCGGCATCGCGCACCGTGCCGGCGTCGCAGGCGATGCGCAGGAACAATCGCTTGTACATGCGCTCGCCGAGCAGCGGCGCGGTAACTTCGCGGTAGAATTTCTGATCGAACCAGGCGACGAGGCGGCGGGTTTCGGCGCGTTCCTCGGGCGCCGCACCGAACAGCGGCGTGCGCGGCACGGTTTCTTCGAAATAATCGCAGATCGCCACCGAATCGACGAGGACGACGCTGCCGTTTTCCAGCACCGGCGTCTGGCCGGCCGGGTTCAGCGCCACGAAATGGTCGCGCGCCTCCCACGGATATTCGGTGACGAGTTCGACCGCGATGCCCTTCACCGCGAGGGCGAAGCGGACTTTCCGGCTGAACGGACACAGGGGATATTGGTGGAGGCGCCACATGGTTGCAGCGCCTGTCTTACCCGGATGCGGGCAAGGGGGAAGGGGGGATGAGCGGCTGCGGTTGCTGCAATGCCGATCACGGCGCCGGCGGGACGGCCCTGGCGCGGGCGATTTCGGCTTCGAGAGCAGCGATCTTCATCGCTTGCGAAACGATGATATCCTGCAGCGCCGCCTTTTCGGTTGCCCAGCCCGCGGGGACTTCCGGCGGGGTCGGCGGCGGCGGCGCTGGCGTCACATCGACGACGGTCGCGGCAGCCTCCGCCTCGCGTGACGTCTTGAACATCCCCGATTCGCGGGCGCGCTGGATCAGCGGCGCCGCGCTGACGGCAAGCGCCATCAGGCTTTCGATCAGTGGGTCGTTGCGATTGTCGGCCATGGCGGTTCCGGGTGTCGGGTCGGGTGACCAGACATAGGAAGCGCCACGGCGCGGCGCAACGGCTGTATTAGCAATCTACCGCAGATGCGGTTATTCGGCTGCCGCCAGCACCGGATTGTCGTCGAGAGGGTGTGCCAGCCGTGACAGCATTTCCTTGGGGCAGACCTGCCACAGCCATTGCCGCGTGCGGTCCCATTCCGCCAGCAGGCCGGCAGCCCAGTGCGAGCCGGTCTCGCGAGCGTGTTCCGCGATCAGCGACTGGACATGGGCCTCCCAATGCGCGCTGGCGAGACGGCCGACGACGACCGATTCGCCGTTGACGCGACGGCGGAAATCTCCTTCCCGATCGAGCACGAACGCCATGCCGCCCGACATGCCGGCGGCGAAATTGTCGCCGACCGGCCCCAGGATCACTGCGGTGCCGCCGGTCATATATTCGCAGCCATTGGCACCGCAGCCTTCGACGACGACGACGGCGCCGGAATTGCGCACCGCGAAGCGCTCGCCGGCCCGGCCGGCCGCGAACAGCCGGCCCGAAGTGGCGCCATAGAGCACGGTATTGCCGATGATGGCATTGGCCTGGCTGGCCAATGGCGAAGCAACCGTTGGCCGCACGACGATGGTGGCACCCGAAAGCCCCTTGCCGACATAGTCGTTGGCTTCACCGAAGACTTCGAGCTTGACGCCCTGCACTGCAAAGGCGCCCAGGCTCTGGCCGGCAGACCCGCGCAGCCGGACATGGACATGGCCGGCGACCAGCGCTGCCATGCCGAAGCGGCGCGTGATTTCGCCCGAAAGGCGCGTGCCGACGGCGCGATCGGTGTTGCGCACCGAATAGGTGAGTTGCAGCTTTTCGCCGCGATCGAACAATTGCCCGGCGTCGCGGATCATTTCGGCATCGAGGCTGTCGGGCACTTCGTTGCGGTGCCCTTCGATGCCGAAGCGGCGCATGTGGTCCGGCGCATCGACCTTGGCGAGGATGGGGTTGAGGTCGAGATCGTCGAGATGTTCGGCGCCGCGGCTGAACTGGCGCAGCAATTCGGTGCGGCCGATAAGCTCGTCGAGGCTGCGCACCCCGAGCCGCGCGAGGATCTCGCGGACTTCCTCGGCGATGAAGCTCATCAGGTTGATGACTTTTTCGGGGCTGCCGCCGAACTTGGCGCGCAGCGCGTCGTCCTGGGTGCAGACGCCGACCGGGCAGGTGTTGGAATGGCATTGCCGGACCATGATGCAGCCCATGGCGACAAGGCTCATGGTGCCGATGCCGAATTCCTCGGCACCCAATATGGCAGCGATGACGACATCGCGGCCGGTCTTCAGCCCGCCATCGGTGCGCAGCTTCACCCGGTGCCGAAGGCCGTTGAGCGTCAGTACCTGGTTGACTTCGGACAAGCCCATTTCCCACGGCGTTCCGGCATATTTGATGCTGGTCTGCGGGCTTGCACCGGTACCGCCGACATTGCCGGACACCAGGATGACATCGGCGTGCGCCTTGGCGACACCGGCCGCCACCGTGCCGATGCCGGCGCTGGAAACGAGCTTCACGCAAACGCGGGCACGCGGGTTGATCTGCTTCAGATCGTAGATCAGCTGCGCCAGGTCCTCGATCGAATAGATGTCGTGGTGCGGCGGCGGCGAGATCAGCGTGACGCCCGGCGTCGAATGGCGCAGCCGGGCGATAAGGTCGGTGACCTTGAAGCCGGGCAGCTGCCCGCCCTCGCCCGGCTTGGCGCCTTGCGCCACCTTGATCTCGATTTCCTCGCAGGCGTTGAGATATTCGGCAGTGACTCCGAACCGGCCGCTGGCCACCTGCTTGATGCCGCTGTTGGCGTTGTCGCCATTGGCGCGCGGGGTGTAGCGCTCGCTGTCCTCGCCGCCTTCGCCGCTGACGGCCTTGGCGCCGATGCGGTTCATGGCGATGGCCAGCGTCTCGTGTGCTTCGGGCGACAGCGCGCCCAGGCTCATCCCGGGTGTCACGAACCGGCGGCGGATTTCGGTGATCGATTCGACCTCCTCGACCGGGATCGGCCTGGTGTCGGCGAAATCGAGCAAATCGCGCAGCGATACCGGCGGCAGCGCCGCGATGCCGGCGGTGAACTTGCGGTAATCGGAATAGCTGTCGCGAGCGACGGCGGTCTGCAGCAGGTGGATGAGGCCGGGGCCCCAGGCATGGGCTTCGCTGCCGGCGCGATAGCGGTAGAAACCGCCGATCGGCAGGGCGGTGACATCCTCGTCGAATGCACGCTGGTGGCGCATTTCGGCATTGATGAAGAGCGATTCGAAGCCTTCGCCGGAAATCTTTGCCGGCATGCCGGGGAAGAAATCGTTGACCAGCGCGCGGCTCAACCCGACCGCTTCGAAATTATAGCCGCCGCGGTAGGAGGAGATCACCGCGATCCCCATCTTGGCCAGGATTTTCAGCAGCCCGTCCTCGACCGCCTTGCGATAGCGGCGGACGCAATCGTCGTAGGAAAGCTTCCCGAACAGGCCGCGGGCATGGCGATCGGCGATGGCTTCCTGCGCCAGATAGGCATTGACGGTGGTGGCGCCGATTCCGATCAGCACGGCAAAATAATGCGTGTCGAGCGCTTCGGCCGACCGCACGTTGATCGAAGCGAAGGCGCGCAGCCCCTTGGCGACCAGATGGGTGTGCACGCCGGCGGCGGCGAGGATCATGGTGATCCCGGCGTGCGTTGCCGACTGGTGCTCGTCGGTCAGGAACAACTGGCTCTTGCCCGAACGCACCGCGACTTCGGCTTCGTTGCGAACCCGCGCGATCGCAGCGCGCAGCGCATCGGGGCCGCCGGCGATATCGAAGGTGCAATCGATGACCGCCGCCTGCTTGCCGAAATGGCGCAGCAGCACGTCCCAGCCGAGGTTGGTCAGCACGGGCGTTTCGATGACCATCACGCCTTCCTGGCGGGCTTCGTCGTCGAGGATGTTGCCGAGGTTCGAAAAGCGCGTCTTGAGGCTCATCACCCGCGTCTCGCGCAGCGGATCGATCGGCGGATTGGTGACCTGGCTGAAGTTCTGCCGGAAGAAATGGCTGAGGTTGCGGGGATTTTCCGAAATCACCGCGAGCGGCGCATCGTCGCCCATGCTGCCGATGGCTTCCTTGGC
>JBBQWE010000046.1:0-19833 GCA_038210855.1 Sphingomonadales bacterium
ATTCGGTCTGCACCGCGGGGGCGGTTGCCGGGGCTGGGGAAGGCACTGGCACTGGGGCAGGCCCTGGGGCAGGCACCGGGGCTGGCCCAGGGGCAGGCCCAGCGGCAGGCCCAGCGGCAGGCCCAGGGGCAGGCACAGCGGCAGGTCCAGGGGCAGGCCCAGCGGCAGGCACAGCGGCAGGCCCAGCGGCAGGCCCAGCGGCAGGCCCAGCGGCAGGCACAGCGGCAGGCACAGCGGCAGCGGCAGCGGCAGCGGCGGCGATGGCGAGGGCGGCGAGAAAAGCGATCATCATGCCATCCTGACGGCTGCGCGCCGCGTTGCAATGGCGCAAGGGATCAGGCGATGGATATTCAGCACTTCGGCACGATGCCCGATGGCCGCCAGGTCGAACGCTGCGTGCTGCGCGCCGCCGGGATCGAGGTAGCGGTGCTCACCCTGGGCGCCACCATCCAGACCGCGCGCGTTCCGGATCGCCTTGGCCGGGTTGCCGATGTCGCGCTGGGTTTCGCTTCGGTGGCCGAATATCGCGCCGCGCCGGGCTATATCGGTGCCAGCATCGGCCGCGTTGCCAACCGCATCGCCGGCGGGCGTTTCACCCTCGACGGGCAGGATTACCAGCTGCATTACCAGCTGCCGGTCAACAACGGCACCAACAGCCTGCACGGCGGCGCCGAAGGCTTCGACCGCCGCGTCTGGCGCCTTGTTTCAGCAACCGCCAGCGCGGTGCGCCTGGCGCTCGTCAGCCCGCACGGCGACCAAGGCTACCCCGGCGAACTGACCGTCACCGCCGATTTCGCATTGGGCGACGATGCCGGCCTGAACATCGCCGGCGCCGCCAGCCTGAGCATCGATTACCGTGCAACCACCGATCGCCCGACGATCGTCAACCTGACCACCCACGCCTATTGGAACCTCGCCGGCGAAGGCAGCGGCAGCATCGACGATCATCGCCTGACCGTCCCGGCCAGCGCCTTCACCCCCGTCGATGCCGGCCTGATCCCCACCGGGGCAGTCGCCAGCGTCGCCGGAACGCCGTTCGATTTCCGCGCCGGCGCGCGGCTCGGCGACCGCATCGCCGGCGATCATCCGCAGCTTCGGCTCGCCGGCGGCATCGACCACAATCTCGTCATCGCGCGGGAGCCATCGGTGGCCCCCCGCCACATGGCCCGTCTTGCCGACCCCGCGTCGGGCCGAACGCTCGATTTATGGTCGAACCAGCTGGGCTTGCAGGTCTACACCGGCAATTTCCTCGACGGCAGCAGCACGGGCAAATCCGGCTGCGCCTATCATCGCGGTGCCGGCATCGCGCTGGAACCACAGATGTTTCCCGATACGCCCAACCGCCCTGGCTTCGGCTCGCTGCGGCTTGTTCCCGGCGCGGTCTATCACCACGCGATGCGGCTGGTTTTCGGTGTGGAGTGAGCGGATTCAGACGCGTTCGAGCGCCAGCGCAATCCCCTGGCCGACGCCGATGCACATCGTCGCCAGCGCTCGCCGACTGCCGCGGTGCACCAGTTCCCCGGTCGCCGTCAGCGCCAGCCGGGCGCCCGACATGCCGAGCGGGTGGCCCAGCGCGATGGCGCCGCCATTGGGGTTCACCCGCGCATCGTCATCGGCAAGGCCGAGCCCGCGCAGCACGGCAAGTCCCTGCGCGGCAAAGGCTTCGTTCAGTTCGATGACGTCGAAATCGCCGATGCCGAGGCCCAGCCTTGCCAGCAGCTTCTGTGTCGCCGGCACCGGGCCGATGCCCATCACGCGCGGCGCCACCCCGGCGACCGCACCGCCCAGGATGCGCGCTCGCGGTATCAGGCCGTGGGCGACGCAGGCGCTTTCCGAAGCGATCACCAGCGCGGCCGCACCGTCGTTGACGCCGCTGGCGTTGCCCGCCGTCACGCTGCCATCGGCACTGACGATCGGTTTCAGCTTCGCCAGCGCCTCCAGCGACGTGGCGCGCGGGTGCTCGTCCGCCTCCACGCGCAACGTCGTCCGTCCGTTGGGCACGTCGACGGGCACGATTTCCAGCCCCAACCGGCCGCTCGCCTGCGCCGCGGCGGCGCGTTCCTGGCTGCGCAGGGCGAATGCGTCCTGATCCTCGCGCGAAATGCCATGCTCGCGCGCGACATTCTCGGCGGTTTCGGGCATCGAATCGGTGCCGAAACGCGCTCGCATCGCCGGATTGACAAAGCGCCAGCCGATCGTCGTGTCGTGAATCTCCGCTCGCCGGTCCCACGCGCTGCCGGCTTTCGGCATCACGAACGGCGCCCGGCTCATGCTTTCCACCCCGCCGGCGATGATCAGATCGGCATCCCCGGCCCGGATCGCCCGCGCCGCGGTCGCCGCCGCATCCAGCCCCGACCCGCACAGCCGGTTCAGAGTCACACCGCCGACCCCCTCCGGCAACCCGGCCAGCAACGCCGCCATTCGCGCGACGTTGCGATTGTCCTCCCCCGCCTGGTTCGCACAGCCGAAAATCACGTCATCGACCGCCGCCCAATCGACGTTTGGGCTGCGTTCCATCAGCGCCCGGATCGGAATCGCTGCCAGATCATCGGCGCGCACCGCCGCCAATGCCCCGCCATAGCGCCCGATCGGGGTGCGAATGGCGTCGCAGATGAAGGCTTCGGGCATTTTATCTTATCCAGAAAAGCAAAAAAAGGGCCTCCGGCGGCTGGGGCCCAAGGCCCCAGCCGCCGGAGGCTTCGGTATTTAGTTCCGGAAAACCGCCGCCTCCGCCGCATCGTCCCCGCGTGCGGCGGGGAAATTCTCGTACGCCATGATTTCGTGCCGCCCGACGACAAGGTGGTGGACTTCATCCGGGCCATCGGCGAGGCGCAGCGTGCGCTGGCTGGTGTACATGCGGGCCAGCGGCGTGTGCTGCGAAACGCCGTAGGCGCCGTGCATCTGGATCGCCTTGTCGATGATTTCGCAGACCTTTTCGGGCACCATCGCCTTCACCATATGCACCCAGATGCGGGCCTCGCGGTTGCCGAGCACGTCCATCGCCTTGGCCGCCTTCAGCACCATCAGCCGCATCGCCTCGATTTCGATCCGCGCCCGGCTGATATGTTCGACATTGGCGCCCAGCCAGACCAGTTCCTTGCCGAACGCCGTGCGCGCCCGGCCGCGGCGCACCATCAGGTCGAGAGCGCGTTCGGCCTGGCCGATGGAGCGCATGCAATGGTGGATACGGCCGGGGCCAAGCCGCACCTGGCTGATTTCGAAGCCGCGGCCTTCGCCCAGCAGCATGTTGCTCGCCGGCACCCGGACATTGTCGAAAGCGATGTGCATATGGCCATGCGGCGCGTCGTCTTCGCCGAAAACGTTCATCGGTCCGATGATGCGCACCCCCGGCGTGTCCATCGGCACCAGGATCTGCGACTGGCGCCGGCTCGGTTCGGCATCCGGATTGGTCTGGACCATGACGATCATGATCTTGCAACGCGGGTCGCCGGCGCCGGAAATATAATGTTTTTCGCCGTTGAGGACGTATTCATCGCCCTCGCGCCGCGCCTGCATGGCAACATTCTTGGCATCCGACGAGGCGCGATCCGGCTCCGTCATGGCGTAAGCGCTGCGGATTTCGCCGTTCAGCAGCGGTTTCAGCCAGGTTTTCTTCTGTTCCGGCGTGCCGACACGCTCCAGAACTTCCATGTTGCCGGTATCGGGCGCCGAACAATTGAGGCATTCCGATGCGTGCGGCACCTTGCCCAGCTCGGCGGCGATATAGGCGTAATCGAGGTTCTTCAGCCCCTGGCCGGTGTGGGCATCGGGCAGGAAGAAGTTCCACAATCCCCGCCGCTTCGCCTCGTCCTTGGCGGCTTCCAGCATTTCGAGCTGCCCCGGCACATAGGACCAGCGATCGGCCCGGCCTTCGCCCAATTTGTCGAATTTTTCCGCCATCGGCGCAGCGACTTCGGCCAGATAGGCCTTCACCGCCTTCAGCAGCGGCATCGCGGCTTCCGACATGCGCAGGTCGTTCATCTCGTCGGTCGGGTCGAGGCCGTAGGAGGCGGAGGGAATCTGGTCATAGGCCATGGCGCGGGGTCCTTGCTGGGGGCTTTGCACGCATCATGGACCCTCCCGGCGTCGCGCGCGACTGCGCAATCTGGCGGGAAAGCTCGGCCCCGCTATCACTAGCAGCAGGCGCCCCCGCCGCCGCGCGCGGCCAGTTTCGGGCGGCAAACTCGGGCAATTATCGGGCAAGGAACCGCCATGGACATCGCAGGCAAGCGCATCGTCATCACCGGCGCCGCCGGCGGCATCGGCCGCGCGCTGGCGGTCCGCTTCGCTGCCGCCGGCGCTGCCGAGATCATCGTTGCCGATATCGATGGCGATGGCGCTGCCGAAACCGCGCTGATGGTCGGTGGCACCGCCTACCGCCTCGATGTCTCGCAGGAAGACGAGATCGCCGCGCTGATCGAGGCGGTCGAAACCCGCCACGGCCCCATCGACCTGTTCTGCTCCAACGCCGGCATCGGCATCCCCGGCGGCGCCGAAGCGCCTGATGCCGGCTGGCAACGCATCTGGGAAATCAACGTCATGGCGCACGTCTGGGCCGCACGCCACCTGGTGCCGCGCATGGTGGCGCGCGGGGGAGGCTATCTGCTCAACACCGCGTCGGCCGCCGGCCTGCTCAGCCAGGTCGGCTCGGCACCCTATGCCGTCACCAAGCATGCCGCGGTCGGGCTGGCGGAGTGGCTGGCACTGACGCACGGCGATGATGGCATCAAGGTCTCGGTGCTCTGCCCCCAGGCGGTGCGCACGGCGATGACAGCGGGCAACCCCCAAGGCGTCGCCAGCATCGACGGCATGATGGAGCCCGAAGAACTCGCCGAAGTCGTCGTCCACGGCCTTGCCGCCGAAACCTTCCTCATCCTGCCGCACCCCCAGGTGCTCGATTACATGCGCAACAAGACGGCGGATTACGATCGCTGGATCGGCGGGATGCGCAAACTCAACCGGCGGTTCGGCAAATGACCGCGTCTCCCTCCGGCACCGCCGCCGACATGCTCGGCCGCGATGCTTGGCTCGGCCAGGTCGCCGAACCGATCATCGATCCCGCCCGGCCGATCATCGATCCGCACCATCACCTGTGGGCAGCGCCGAAATACGGCTATGGCCTGCCGGAACTGCGCCGCGACACGGGGAGCGGCCACAACATCGTCGCCACCGTCTTCATCGAATGCCTTGCCGGCTATCGTGAGCATGGCCCCGAACATCTGCGTTGCGTCGGTGAAACCGAATTCGTCACCGCCATCGCCGATGCAGCGGCGGCCGATGGCGGCCCGCCGATCGCCGCCATCGTCGGATCGGCGAATTTGCGCGATTTCGCGCGGATCGACGAAGTCCTCGATGCGCATGAAGCCGCCGGCAGGGGCCGGTTTCGCGGTATCCGCCACGCCGCCGCCTGGGATGCCTCGCCGGCCGTGGGGGAGGGGCACCACCGCCCGCCGCCGGGCCTGTACCGCGACAGCCTGTTTCGCCGCGGCTTCATGGCGCTGGCCAGGCGCGAGCGCAGCTTCGATGCCTGGCTGTTCCACCCGCAGCTCCCCGATCTGACCAGCCTGGCGAGCGCCTTCCCCGATACGACGATCATCCTCGATCACTTCGGCGGCCCGATCGGGCTGTGGCCGTACAAGGATCGCAAAGCGGTGTTCGCCGATTGGCGGCGCGATCTGGCGCAACTCGCCCGCTGCCCCAATGTCGTCGTCAAGCTGGGCGGCATGGCGATGCCGGTCAACAACTGGGGCTTCGAAACCGCCCCCCGCCCACCGACCTCGGCCGAGTTCGCCGCCGCCCAGGGCGACTGGTACCGCGCCACCATCGATCTGTTCGGCCCCGCCCGCTGCATGTTCGAAAGCAATTTCCCGGTCGATCGCCAGTCGCTCAGCTATGCCGTGCTGTGGAACGCCTTCAAGCTGATGGCCGCGCGCTACGGCGAGGAAGAACAGGACGATCTGTTCCACGGCACGGCGGCGCGGGTTTATGGGGTTTCTTGAACGGCACGATCCAGATTCGCCGATCGAACACACCTTGACCACAAGGATGACTGTAGTTTCGTTTTTAGGTCACCGCCCGTCGCGCATGAAATTCCGGCCGGTCCCAACCGCCGGTGTCAAGGAGTTCGACCAGCACCGCTGCCGCCGCCGCCACATCGGCGAAGCGGAGGTAGGCCGGCGCGAAGCCGAAGCGCACGATGTCGGGGTCGCGGAAGTCGCCGATGATACCGCGGGCGATGAGCGCCTGGCAGATGGCGTGGGCCTGGGGGTGGCGGAAGGCGAGGTGGCTGCCGCGCGTGTGCGTCGGGCTGGCGAGTTGCAGCCCCGGTGCGCCGGCGAGCGCCGCGATGAACAGGTTGCTGAGCGCGCGCGATTTGGCGGCGAGGCGATCGATGCCGATTTCGGCGATCAGCTCGGCTCCGATTTCCAGCGCCAGCAGGCTGAGCATCGGCGGGGTGCCGCAGAGCAGCCGCGCGATGCCGGTGGCGGGGGCATAATCGTCGGTGAAGGCGAACGGCGCGGCATGGCCCATCCAGCCGCTCAAGGGCGAAGCGAAGGCGGCCTGGTGGCGGCGCGCGACAAAGGCAAAGGCCGGCGCGCCGGGACCGCCGTTCAGATATTTGTAGCCGCAGCCGACCGCCATGTCGGCGCCCGCACCGCCGAGATCGACGGGGATGGCGCCGACGCTGTGGCTGAGGTCCCACAGCACCAGCGCGCTGCGCGCGTGCGCCGCCGCGGTGATTGCCGCCAGGTCGTGCACCGCCGCGCTCTTGTAATGGACATGGGAGAGCAGGACGACGGCGGTATCGCCATCGATCGCTGCCGGGATATCGCTCGCCAGCCGCAATTCGGCGCCGCCCATCGCCGCCAGCCCCTGCGCCATATAGAGATCGGTCGGGAAACTGCCGGGTTCGGAAAGGATCACCCGCCGGCCCGAGTCCTGTTGCGCCCGCAATGCCAGGCCGCCGGCGAGCAGCTTGAACAGGTTTACCGACACCGAATCGGCGACGATCACTTCGTCCGCTGCGGCGCCGATCAGCGGCGCGATTTTCGCCCCCACCCGCGCCGGCGCACCGATCCAGTCGTGACGGTTCCAGCTGGTGATGAGGTCGCCGCCCCATTCGCGCTCGATCACTGCCGCCAGCCGCGCCGGCGTCGCCCGCGGCAGCGCGCCGAGGCTGTTGCCATCGAGGTAGATGACGCCTTCGGGCAGGATGAAGCGTTCGCGGGCAAAGCCGATCGGATCGGCGGCATCGAGTTCGGCGGGAGTCACCACCCAAGCGCTAGCGGCAAACGCGGGCGGGGAAAACCTCTCCTCCCGCTCACCGGGCAGGAGGAGCGGGTGACGCTGTCCTACACGCGGCGATTCGGGCTATGGTGCATGCCGGTGCGGGGGCCGGTTCCCGCTTTCACGCCTGGGACAAACAAGAAGGAAATCGACTGAACTTCGGTGAACATCGGAAGAATGTTGCTGTCCGTTGAAACGGATTTCGGGATAAGGCTGCGGGCATGACGGATGTGCCGACCCCTCCCGCCGAAGCGGCCGCCGACTGGACGATTCCGCAGGATTGGCAGCACTACACGCCCGCCGATCATGCGACCTGGGATCGGCTTTATGCCCGGCAGGCGGCGATGCTGCGCGGCCGGGTGACGCCGGAATTCCTCGCCGGGCTCGATGCGCTCGGCATGGACCGGCCAGGGGTGCCGGACTTTCGCGAGCTGAGCGATCGGCTGATGCGGCGGACCGGCTGGCAGGTGGTGGCAGTGCCGGGGCTGGTGCCCGACGCGGTGTTCTTCGATCACCTCGCCAACCGCCGCTTCGTTGCCGGCAATTTCATCCGGCGGCCGGACCAGCTCGATTATCTGGAAGAGCCGGATGTGTTCCACGATGTCTTCGGCCATGTGCCGCTGCTGGCGGACCCGGTTTTCGCCGATTACATGCAGGCCTATGGCCGCGGCGGCCTGCGCGCCGAAGGGCTGGGCGCCATCCATCGGTTGTCGCGGCTCTATTGGTACACGGTCGAATTCGGCCTGGTGGCGAGCGGCGGCGATTTGCGGCTTTATGGCGCCGGCATCGTTTCCAGCCATGGCGAATCGCGCTTCGCGCTCGACGATCCGTCGCCGAACCGGCTGGGATTCGACCTGCGGCGGGTGATGCGGACGCGCTATCGCATCGATGATTTCCAGCAGGGCTATTTCGTCATCGACAGTTTCGCGGATCTGCTGCGCACCACGCTGGAGACGGATTTCGGGCCGCTTTATGCGGAACTGGCGGAATTGCCGGATCTGGCGGTGACCGAAGTGCTCGATGGCGACCGGGTCTGGCACCACGGCACGCAAAGGCACCGATGAGCGATCAGCCGCCGATGAGGACGGTGGGGAAGCCCATGATGATGTTGCCGCCATGGGCAGTCAGGTCGCCGATGCGCGCTGCCGGCATCCCGCCGACCAGCACTGTCGCCGATCCCTTGACGATGATATCCGGCGGCCCGACGCAGGTCGCCATATCCGTCACCCGCGCCTGGGGCATGTTGCCGGTGATGACGGTGATCATGCACGGCGGGATGATCGGCCCGCCGACATGGGGCACCACGCCGGTCACCATCGGACAGACGTGCATGTCACCAACACGGGCGGCGGGCATCCCCATGACGACAGTATAGGCAAGCACGCGGCGTTCTGCCAGCCAGTAACGACAGCAGAGAAAGCGCGTGCCAAAGCGATGGCAAGGGCATACAAGGTCGCAGTTGGGCAAGCAGGCGGGGGGCTCGTGATCATCGATGACAACATCGCCGCCGCGCTGCTCGCGCCGATCGGCGGCAGCGACGCTGGCAACGAAGGTGATGGGGGTGACGCCGGCACCTCAGGTGCCGCGGCCGGCGTCGGTGTCGATGGCCGCGCCGACGAGGGCGCGACGGGCGAATTGTTCCGCGAACTGCGCTTCCAGCGCAAGGCGATCTACAAGCTGGAACTTCGCGTCGCCATGGGTGGCGAACCGGCCGGCGATGGCGAGGCGTGGGATTGGGACACGCTTGCCGAAACGGCCCTCGATTATCTGTCGAACCACGCCAAGGATCTGGAAATCGCCGCGATGCTGGCCGAGGCGTTGGTGCGAACCGACGGCCTGCCCGGGCTGGCGCGCGGCCTGTCGCTGCTGGCACAACTGGTTTCGGCGTTCTGGGATCAGGGCCTGTGGCCGGCCGAGGACGAGGACGACGGGGTGGAAGCGCGGTTCCAGCCGCTGTCGGGCCTGTCGGGCGGCGGCAACGACAAGGAAGGCACGCTGATCATGCCGCTGCGGCGGCTGGTGCTCGCTGCCAATGCCGCCGGTGACAGCCTGCAGTTCATCGATCGTGTCACTGCCGATGCACTGTTCGCCGATGCCCAATCGGCAAGCACGCCGGAAAAGCGCGCGGCGCTGAACCGCGAAGCCGAAGCCGCGCTCGAGGCGCATTCCGCGACCGCGCGCCGCCTCGGCACCAAGGCACTGAAGCCGGCGGTGGCGCTGCTGACAACTGCCGAACAGGCGTGGCGCGGCGCGGTTGCCGAGATTTACGCCAAGACCAAGCCGAAGGCACCGGCGGCATCGCGGGTCAGCGAAGAATTGAAGAACATGGGCGACTGGCTGAAGTCGTTCCTGAAAGCCCTGCCCGACGATACGCCCGCGGCCGATGTGGTGGAGGCGGCCGCAGCCGACGCCGGCGCGGCGGCGAGTGGCGCCCCCGCCGGCGCGCCGGCGGCGTTTTCGATCGGCCGGATCGAGCGCCGCGAAGACGCGCTGCGGGCAGTTACAGCCGCAGCGGACTATTTCGAGCGCTTCGAGCCGCTTTCTCCGCTGGGTTCCACCTTGCGCGAGGTTGACCGGCGGGCGCGAATGAGTCTCGATGCGCTGCTGGAAGAATTGATTCCCGATGCGTCGACGCGGGAGCTTTACTATTGGCGTTCGGGGATCAAGCCGCCGTCGAAATAGCCAGGGGGCGCGCCGCGGCGGCGGGGAAGTGACGGGATCGGGTGCACCCTCGATGCGCCCATGGGAGACTGAGCATGGCTGATTCGGTGCATGACAAGCTGAAGCGGGTTCGCAAGCCGCGGGTGCACATCACCTACGATGTCGAAACCGAAGGCGCGCAGGAAGTTCGCGAACTGCCCTTCGTCGTCGGCGTGATGGGCGATTTTTCCGGCGATTCGGCCGTGGCCAAGAAATCGCTGAAGGAACGCAAGTTCATCGATCTGAAGAAGGACAAGTTCGATCAGGTGATGGCCAAGATCGAGCCCGGCGTGAAGATGAAGGTCGAGAACACGCTGGAAAAGAACGGCCGCGAGTTCGAGGTCAATTTGAAGTTCCGCTCGATGGACGATTTCGAACCCGAAAAGGTCGTCGAACAGGTCGAACCGCTGCGCCGCTTGATGGAAACCCGCAACCGGCTGCGTGACCTGATGGCCAAGGCCGATGGTTCCGAACAGCTCGAAGGCCTGCTCGAACAGATCCTGCAGGACAGTGCCAAGATCGCCAATCTGCGCGAGCAGCTCGGCGACGACGCAAGCGACGCCAAGCCGGAATAAGCAACCCGGAACCAGTCAGGGCGATCCGTTCGCCATTTCAAGACCATCAGGAGCGCACGACAATGGCCGAATCCGAAGCCCAGGCCGCCGGCGGGGCAGCGACCGTTACCGAAACGGTCAGCCTTCTCGACCAGGCGATCAACGTCACCAAGCAGACCGAGCCGAGCCGCGTCGAGGAATTGATGCGCACCCTCGCCAACGAAGCGATGGGCGGCACTGTCCAGTTCAACAAGAACCTGACCCAGACGCTGCGCGAAGCCATCGCCAAGATCGATGCGCAGATTTCCGACCAGTTGGCGGTGATCATGCACGCCGAAAAGTTCAAGGCGGTCGAAGGCAGCTGGCGCGGTCTCAACTATCTCGTCAAGAACAGCGAGATCGGCGAGGGCCTGAAGGTCCAGATGCTCAACATCACCAAGAAGGAATTGGCCAACGACCTCGCCAAAGCCGTCGATTTCGATCAGAGCCAGACCTACAAGAAAATTTATGAAGAACAGTTCGGCATGGCCGGCGGCCAGCCATTCAGCGTCCTGCTCGGCGATTATTATTTCGGCAAGACGTCGGACGACACCGAACTGCTGACCAACATCAGCAGCGTCGCCGCTGCCGGCTTCTGCCCGTTCGTCGCGGCTGCCAGCGCCCAGGCCTTCGGCATGGACAGCTTCACCGAATTGTCGAACCCGATGGATCTGAAGCAGCAGTTCGAAACCGCCGACTATATCAAGTGGAATGGCTTCCGCGCTTCCGAAGACGCGCGCTTCGTCACGCTGGCGATGCCGCGCGTGCTGGCGCGCGTGCCCTATGGCCGTGACACCAAGAAGGTCGAGGCTTTCGACTATGAAGAAGCCCCGCGCGATGCCGTCGGCAATGCCAAGCCGATGGCGCACGACGATTATTGCTGGATGAACGCCTCCTATGCTCTCGTCGCGCGGATGACGGCGGCGCACGCCGAATATGGCTGGACAACGGCGATTCGCGGCGCCGAAGGCGGCGGCAAGGTCACCAACCTGCCGACGCACGTCTTCCATTCGGACGACGGCGATCTCGACGCCAAATGCCCCACCGAGATCGGCATCACCGACCGCCGCGAGAAGGAGCTTTCCGACCTCGGCTTCCTGCCTTTGTGCCATTACAAGAATACCGATTATTCGGTATTCTTCGGCGCCCAGACGACGCAGAAGCCGAAGAAGTATGACCGGCCGGAAGCCACCGCCAATGCCGCGATTTCGGCGCGGTTGCCCTATATCATGGCGACCAGCCGGTTTGCCCATTACCTCAAGGTGATGGCGCGCGACAAGATCGGCAGCTTCATGGAAGCCAGCGATTGCGAGACCTGGCTGAACCGCTGGATCCAGAACTATGTCAACGCCAGCGAAGGCGCAGGCCAGGAAAGCCGCGCGAAATATCCGCTTCGCGAAGCCAAGATCGAAGTCAAGGAAGTGCCGGGCTCGCCCGGTTCCTACAGCGCCGTCGCGCATCTGCGGCCGTGGCTGCAGTTCGAGGAGCTGACGACCTCGATGCGCCTCGTCGCGCGCATTCCCGCCAAGGCCGGCTGAGGCAGGGACTGAAAGGTCAGGGTCGGGGACAGGCGGGGCATGGAAACATTCGCCCCGCCACGCGCCGACGGCGCCGGTGGCGATGCCGCCGGCCCGGCCACGTCCCCGCCGCCGCATCCTGCCGACGGCGCCGTGGCTGCCGTGGCTGCCGCGGCGCGTGCGGCACGGCGAGCCCGCGCCGCACGGCTGCTGGCGGCAATCGACGCTGCGCTTTCGGCGCAGCTCGATGCCGTGCTCCACCATCCGTCGTTCCAGCGGCTGGAGGCATTGTGGCGCGGCGTCCGCTGGCTGTGCGAAGACATGGACGGCGACGCCAAGTTGCGGCTGCGTATCCTCGATTGCCGCTGGGGCGAAGCGGCGCGCGACCTCGAACGCGCGCTGGCTTTCGACCAGAGCACGCTTTTCGAACGCGTTTATTCCGATGAATTCGGCACCCCGGGCGGCGAACCGTTCGGCATGATCGTCGTCGATCACCAGATCTGGCACCGCCCCGGCGGCCGCGAGCGCACCGACGATGTTGCCGCGCTGATGGGGCTTTCCGAAGTCGCCGCCGCTGCCTTTTGCCCGTTCGTTTTCGGGGTCGATCCCCGGCTTGCCGGCATGGACGGTTTCGACGAGATCGACTTGCGCCAGGACCTTGCCGGCGCGTTTGCCGGCCGCGACTTTGCCGGCTGGGACCGGCTGCGACGGATGCCGGATGCGCGTTTCCTCGCTGCCGTCGCGCCGCGGCTGCTGCTGCGCCCGCGCCACCGCGGGCGTGACCTGTGGCGGCTCGGCTTCGTCTACGACGAGCAGGTGGCGAGCGCTGCCGACCTGCTGTGGCTATCGGGCGGCTTTGCATTGGCGCAGGTGGCGGCGCGCGCCATGCGGCTGCATCGCTGGCCCGCGGCGATCCGCGGCGCGGCAGCGGCGAGCGAAGGCGGCACCGTGGGCGGCCCGGCCCGGCATTTCCTGCCGGCCGACCTGACCCATGATCCGGCGCGCATCGTCATCCGCCAGCCGACCGAAAATGCGGTTTCGGAGGAACAGGAAATCGAGCTCAACCTCGCCGGCATCATCGCCTTGCGGCAATTGCCCTATGTCGGCGCCGCGGCGTTCCTCAACCTGCCGAGCCTGCATCGCCCGCCCGATTACGACAGCGAAGCTGCACGGATGAATGCCAAGATGAACGCCATGCTCAACTACATCATGTGCGTTTGCCGCTTTGCGCATTTCCTGAAGGTCATGGCGCGCGACTGGGTCGGCAAATACACCGATGCCAAGCAATGCGAGGCGTTGTTGAGCGACTGGCTGCGCAAATATGTGACCGGCAACGACGATGCCAGCGACGAGATGCGGCGCCGCTACCCGCTGCGCGAAGCCCGTGTCATCGTCGAGGACGAGCCCGGCAAGCCCGGCACTTATCGTTGCGAAATCGCGCTGCGGCCGCACTATCAGCTCGACCAGATCGCCAGCGAGTTCCGGCTGACAACGGCCATCGGCCGCGAGACCGGGTCGTGACGGCGGCGGGCTCTTGCCGATGACCGCGCGCATCCCGCTCTCGCTGTTCGATCGCCTGATCGACGATGCGCCCGACACGGCGCACGAGGCGATCGAAAGCGACGATTCCCGCTTCGAACGCTTCAAGCTCGGGTTGCGCCGCGACCTCGAAGGCCTGCTCAATGCCAAGCAGCCCCATGCCGCCTGGGGGCGCAGCGAGGGGCTGACCGGGACGATCACCGGTTTCGGGCTGCCCGATATCTCGACCGAGGATTTCGGCACGCCGGCGGTGCGCGAACGCATCAAGCGGCTGATCGCGGCGACCATCCGCACCCATGAAACCCGGCTGCACGGCGTGGAGGTCGAAGTCGACGGCGCGCCGACATCGACCGGGATCCGCTTTCGAATCAGCGGTGTCGTCCGGCTTGCCGAGGAAGCCGAAGCCGTGATCTATGACGCGCGGCTGCGGCCCAGCGATCGCGTGATCGCGGTCGACCTGGCCAGTTGAGGACGGCCGGCGCCCGATGATCGATGACCTGATCGAATATTATCAGCGCGAACTGGCGTTCCTGGGCGATTCGGCCGGCGCCTTTGCGGATGCCTATCCCAAGATCGCCGCTCGGCTGGGCCTGACCCGCGAAGCCATCGAGGACCCCCATATCGGCCGGCTGATCGAAGCCGTCGCGTTCATGAATGCCCGGCTGCGCCACAAGATCGACGATGAATTCCCCGAACTTTCCGACGCGTTGCTGCTGACGCTCTATCCCCACCTGATCCAGCCGGTGCCGAGTTTCTTCGTGGCGCGGCTGGAACCGGGGCCCGATCTCGACAAGCCGCTGCTGGTCCCGAGCGGCACGCGGGTGCTGACCGAGCCGGTCGCCGATGTCGCCTGCAGCTATCGCCTTGCCGGCGACACCTTGCTGTTGCCGATCAGGCTCGTCGCGGCGAGCATGGGCGGGCCGCCGTTCGAAGCCCCGGCGCTGGGCGTGCGCGATGCGAAAGGCGTGCTGCGCCTGCAACTTGCCGTGACCAAGCCCGAAGTCGATCTGGCCGGACTGGAGATCGACCGGCTGCGGCTGTTCATCAAGAGCGACGCGCGGCGCGCGCAATTGCTGGTCGAGCAATTGGGCGTCAACCTGATCGGCATCGGTGTCGCCAGCGGCCCGGCCGACCCCGGCGCCGTGCTGTTGCCGGCCAAGGCACTGCGGCTGATGGGCCTTGGCGACGATGAACTGCTGTTGCCGCAATCGCCGGTCGCCAGCCTTGCCTATGCCGCTGTGCAGGAGCATTTTTCCTACCCGCAAAAGCAGTTGTTCTTCGAAATCGACGGGCTTTCGGCGCGTACCATCGCCATTACCGGCGGCAATCTGGAGATATTTCTCTATTTCGATCGCCTCAGCCCCGAACTCGAGCGGGTGGTGCGCGCGGAAGATTTCGAGCTGTTCGCCTGCCCTGCGGTCAATCTGTTCGAAACCAGCAGCGAGCCGATCCGCATCGACCAGACGGCGATCGAATATCGCATCATTGCCGATGCCGGCGGCGAGGACGCGCATGAGGTCCATTCGGTGATCGATGTCAGCCTGCAGGACGGGCGCGGCCAGATCGTCGCGGTGCCGCCGCTGCACGCCATCGATCGCGGTTCGGCGCGGCTCGGCCGGCTGTTCCATGCCACGGCGCGTCGATCGAGCTTCGGCCCCGGCGGCGGTGACGATGTGTTCCTGCAGGTCGCCGATCTCGATGGCCGGTTGCTGGAGGACGAGGCGACGGTGGTTTCGGCGCGGCTGCTGTGCACCAATCGCGACCTGCCGGCGCGGCTGCCGTTCGGCGGTGGCCGGCCGTGGTTGAGCCTGACCGAAGTGCTGCCCGGCCTTGCCGGCGTTGCGGCGTTGACCAAGCCGAGCCCGACGCGGCGGCCGGCACGGCGGCGGGCCGCGGTGTGGAAGCTGGTCGGCCAATTGTCGCTCAACCATCTCAGCCTGGTCGGCGGCGGCGATGGCGCCCGCGCGCTACGCGAAGTGCTGGCGCTGTACGATATCGCCGATTCGGCCGATTCGGCGTCGCTGCGTGATCGTCTGGTCGGCATCGAGGCAGCGCCGGGCGTGGCGCGGGTGCGGCTGCGCGGCCATACCGCGATCGCGGCCGGCATCGACGTGTCGCTCGAACTCGACGACGAGCGGCTTTCGGGTTCGGGCAGCTTTCTGCTGTGCTGCGTCATCGAACGCTTTCTTGCCAGCGCCTGTGCGCTCAACAGCTTCGTGCGAGTCAGTGCCCGGCTGCGCGGCGAAGCCGAGCTATGGAAGACCTGGACGCCGCGAATCGGCGATCGCGTGCTGTTGTGAGCTTCTGGGATCGGTTTCGCGGCCGGCTCGCCGGGCTCGAACTGGTGCAGGCGGCGCGGCTGGGCGAGCAGCTGGCGCGGCGGCGCGACCCGCTGGCGCAGATCGGCGCCGACATGAAGCACGACGACGAACCGCTGCACTTCATCGCGTCGGACCGGATGGCGCTGCCGATCGGCGATATCGCCGAAATCGAGACCGGAAATCGCGACCCACGCCAGGTGGCCGCGCTGCGCGCGCCGCGGCCGCCACGAATCGCCGCCAACATCCTCGGCCTGCTCGGGCCGACCGCCGCCCTGCCGCCGTTCTACAGCGAGATCCAGTTGCAGCGGCGGCGGCTGCGCGACCGTGCCATCGCGGCCTTCGTCAACATCTTCGATCATCGCGCGCTGTCGTTTTTCTGGCGGGCGTTTGCAAAATACAATTGGACGGTGAATGTCGAACGCGGCGGCGGCCGGGCTGGCGCCGGCGCCGATCCGATCAGCAGCGCTCTGATGGCATTCGGCGGACTCGCGACGCCGGCGATGCGCGACCGGATGGGTATCGAGGATGCAGCGCTGGTGCGGCTGGCAGCGCATTTCGCCGATACGCGGCGCAGCGCCGCCGGGCTGGAACTGGTGCTGCGACGGTTGACCGGGCTCGACGTGACGGTGGTCGAAGCCGAACCGGTGTGGATGGCGCTGCCGCTCGCCGAACAGACCCGGCTGGGCAGCGGCGCCAATGCGCGGTTCGTGCGGCTGGGCGGGATCGAGGCGGCGACCGGGCTTGGTCTTGACGATGCGGCGATGATCGGAGCGGCGGTGCTCGATATCCAGCATCATTTCCTCGTCAGCATCGGCCCGCTCGATTGGCCGGCGCTGGTGGATTTTTGTGGCCGCAGCGGCGCTCGCCTGGCGATCGGCGAAATCTGCCGGCTCTACGCCGGCCTCGAATACCAGCCGCTGCTGCGGCTGACGATTCCCGGGGACGCGGTGCAGCCGGCCCGGCTGGGCGACCCCGCGGTGCCGGCGTGGCTGGGGCGGACGTGCTGGCTGGGCGACGCCGGGCTTTCGCTGCGCAGTGACTGCCAATTGGCGATGGCACCGATATGAACGCTGTCGCGGCACCGCGGGCCGAACGCGGATTGTGGGACGCGCGGGGCTGGCATAGGCAAGCCGAACTGGTTACTGTGCACTTATGTCGCATGTGTCCCCGGGAGGGGGCGGGCGCCAACGGTGACCGGTGGCATCGGCAGGGGGAATGGTCTTGGCGCAGGTCAATCTGAAGAACCTGGTGGCTCGTCTCGACGAGACCTGCCGGACAACTCTGGAAAGCGCCGCCGGCCTGGCGCTGTCGCGGACCAACTACAATGTCGAGATCGAACATTGGCTGATGAAGCTGATCGATCGGCCGACATCGGACGTGTCGGTCATCCTCAATCATTTCGAGATCGACGCCGGGCGGTTGACGCAGGACATCAATCGCCAGATCGATCGGTTCAAGACCGGCAATGGCCGCGCTCCGGCGCTGGCGCCGAATATCGTCAAGATCATCCGCGAAGCCTGGCTGCACGCCAGCCTGGAGGAACATTCGGCGCTGGTGCGGTCGGGCCACCTGCTGCTGGCGCTGATCGCCGACGACGATCTGGCCATCGTGTCGCGCGAGATGAGCAGCCATTTTGCGAAGGTGCCGGTGGAAACGCTGCGCACGACGATGCCGCAGATCGCCGCGGCGTCGGAAGAAGCGCGGGCAGCGGCCGATGCGGTGGCGGCCGGGCCGGCCGGCGGCGGCGGCGGCGGCGGTGGCGCACCGGCGGCGGGCGGCGCGCCCGCGGCGCATCGCCAGGAGGCGCTGAACAAATTCTGCATCGACCTGACGGCGCAGGCCAAGGCCGGCAAGATCGATCCGATCTTCGGCCGCGACCCGGAAATCCGCCAGATCGTCGATATCCTGACGCGGCGGCGGCAGAACAACCCGATCCTTACCGGCGAGGCCGGAGTCGGCAAGACGGCGGTGGTCGAAGGCTTTGCGCTGCGAATTGCCGAAGGCGATGTTCCCGACAATCTGAAGAACGTGCGCCTGCTCAGCCTCGATCTCGGGCTGCTGCAGGCCGGCGCCGGCATCAAGGGCGAGTTCGAAAATCGCCTGAAATCGGTGATCGACGAGGTCAAATCCTCGCCGACTCCGATCATCATGTTCATCGATGAAGCGCACACGTTGATCGGCGCCGGCGGCCAGGAAGGCCAGAACGACGCCGCGAACCTGCTCAAGCCGGCGCTGGCGCGCGGCGAGATGCGGACGATCGCGGCGACGACCTGGGCCGAATACAAGAAATATTTCGAAAAGGACCCGGCGCTGACCCGGCGGTTCCAGGTGGTGAAGGTCGAGGAGCCGTCCGAATCGCTGGCCGTGGCGATGCTGCGCGGTCTGGTGCCGGTGCTGGAAAAGCATCACGGCGTCCGCATCCTCGGCGAAGCGCTGGAGGCGGCGTCCGGCCTGTCGCACCGTTACATCTCGGGGCGGCAGCTTCCCGACAAGGCGATTTCGCTGCTCGATACGGCCTGTGCGCGTGTCGGCATCAGCCAGGCAGCGACGCCGCCGGCGGTGGAAGACCTGACCCGGCAACTGGGGTTGCTGGCCAGCGAAGTCGCCATGCTGGAACGCGAGGGCCGATCGGGCGTCGATGTCGAAAAGTCGCTGGCGTCCGCTGCAGCGCGCAAGGCCGATCTCGAAGCGGCGCGCGACAAGGCAACGGCAGAATGGCACGCCGAACGCGAAGCGGTGAAGGCCGTGGCCGAAGCGCGCAAGGCGATCGATACCGCCGTTGCCGGATCGGACGAGGCAGTCGCTGCCAAGGCCGCCCTCGAAAGCGCCCGCGACGCGCTCGGGCTGGTACAGGGCGAACAGCCGATGGTTTATGACGTCGTCGATCGCAACGTCGTCGCCGAAGTGCTCGCCGGCTGGACGGGCATTCCCGTCGGGCGGCTGGGCAGCGACGAACTGCGCGCCGTGCTGACCGTTCACGAACGCCTCGGCGAGCGGATCAAGGGGCAGCCCTATGCCCTCGATATCATCGGCCAGACGGTGCGGATGGCGCGCGCCGGGCTTGCCGATCCGCGCAAGCCGCTGGGCGTGTTCCTGTTCTGCGGCACATCGGGTGTCGGCAAGACCGAAACGGCGCTGGCGCTGGCCGAGCTGCTTTACGGCGGCGAACAGAACGTCACCACGATCAACATGAGCGAATTCAAGGAAGAGCACAAGGTTTCGACATTGGTCGGCGCGGCACCGGGCTATGTCGGCTATGGCGAAGGCGGCGTGCTGACCGAGGCCGTCCGGCGCAAGCCCTATTCGGTGGTGCTGCTCGACGAGATGGAAAAGGCGCATCCGGGCGTACAGGACGTGTTCTACCAGGTGTTCGACAAGGGCATGCTGCGCGACGGCGAAGGCCGCGACATCGACTTCAAGAACACCGTCATCATCATGACGTCGAACGCCGGCACCGACCAGATCGCCGCGATGTGCGCCGATCCGGAGACGATGCCGGACGCGGCCGGTCTGGCCGATGCCCTGCGCCCCGACCTGCTGAAGATCTTCAAGCCGGCGTTCCTGGGCCGGCTGACCCTGGTGCCGTACTTCCCGCTGACCGACGAAAACATCAAGAAGATCGTCGTGCTGCAGTTGAACCGCATCAAGAAGCGGGTGATGGAGAACTACAAGGCGACCTTCAGCTACGACCCCAACGTGGTCGACGGCATCGCCTCGCGCTGCAAGGAAGTCGAGAGCGGCGCGCGCAACATCGAAAGCATCCTCAACCGCGGCATGCTGCCGGAGATGTCCGGCATGTTCCTGTCGCGCATGGCGGAAGGCGGCACCATCTCGGCCGTGAACGTCGCGATGGATGAATCCGGCGGCTTCAAGTAC
>JBBQWE010000047.1:0-19664 GCA_038210855.1 Sphingomonadales bacterium
TCCTCATCGACAAGGATCACGCGCGGCACGATCGGCACTGCCGTCAGTTCAAAGCCCATGATGATGATCTCGTCCCCGGCGCGGATCAGGTGTGCCGCCGCACCGTTCATGGCGACATAGCCCGATCCGCGCGCCGCTGCGATGACATAGGTTTCCAGTCGCGCGCCCGAAGTGTTCGACACCACCAGCACTTTCTCGCCCGGCCACAGGCCGACACGGTCTATAAGGTCCGCGTCGATGCTGATCGAGCCAACATAGGCGAGGTTCGCTTCGGTGACGGTGGCGTTGTGGATCTTGGAGCGCATCAGCCAGCGCATGGGCAACACTTTCGAAAACGGGGCGTTCTCGGCCCCCGGCTGCGACACTGGCGGACAGCCGTTCACCCGGCCCCGCCACGATCACTCTACGATGAATTTGAGGATACTCGCCGTGGCAGCAATCGCAGCGATTACCAAACCGGCAATAGTGAGAAGTTCTGGCCGAGTGAAGCCGCCGGTGCGGACCTCCCTGCCGTCCCGGTAGAGCTTGCCGCCTTCATCGGTTGCCAGACGCATTTCGATGTCCTCGACGGTCAGTGGCCGCTTCACCGGCCGGCCTGGAGCAACAGGTCCAGCTTGTCATGCAGCAGACGGTGTTCGCGCAACACCTCGCCCCGAAACTCGGCAAGCCTTGTGTCCGTCGCCGTCTTTGCGAGACGTTCATCGAGCGCGGACATGCGCAATTCCAGCCCCCGGGAACGCAAATCGGCATTCTGCTCCAACGCAGCCAATGTCTTGCCAAGCTGGAGGATCGTATCGTTCAACCGATCGATCGTGACTTGCAGTGTCTCCCGGGACATCGTTTCTCGCTGTTGCCGCTGCACCTGAACCACCAAAGCTGCCCCCGCGAGCGTGTCTGACCCTGCCGACGGTAACGACAGGTGGACCCCGGGGTCAATAACTCTCGCTCTGGTACACAGCTGCGACATCGCCCTGCCATTCGCCCGCGTAAAGATCGAGCAGGCGATCGGCGTTGGTCTGGCCGCTGTCGGCGATGATGCGCAGCGGGTTGAGGAAACCCTGTTCGCTGTCGCCCATCCGGTTCAGGCGGCCGCGACGCGCCAGGCCGGCATCGGCGATGGCGAGGACCCGCTTCGCCAGGTCCTGCAGCGTGCCGCCATCGGGGCTGGCGGCCTGCAGCGCGAGGCGCGGCACTTCGGCGCGCAGCCGGGCGTGATCGTCGGGGGTCCAGGCCTTTACCAGGTCCCACGCCGCATCGAGGCTGGTGCCATCGTACAGCAGCCCGACCCACAGCGCCGGCAGCGCGCAGATGCGATCCCAGCGTCCGCCATCGGCGCCGCGCATTTCGAGATAGGATTTCATGCGGACTTCGGGAAAGGCCGTCGACAGATGGTCCTTCCAGTCGCCGATACGGGGTTTTTCACCGGGCAGCACGGCGAGTTCGCCGCGCAGGAAATCGCGGAAGCTGTGGCCGGCTGCATCGATGTAGCGGCCATTGCGGTAGACGAAGTACATCGGCACATCGAGGGCGTAATCGGCGTAGCGTTCGAAGCCGAAGCCGTCTTCGAAAACGAACGGCAGCACGCCGGTGCGCGCCGGATCGGTATCGGTCCAGATATGGCTGCGAAAGCTCTTGAAGCCGTTGGGCTTGCCTTCGGTGAACGGCGAATTGGCGAACAGCGCGGTGGCCAGCGGCTGCAGCGCCAGCGAAACCCGGAACTTCTTCACCATATCGGCTTCAGAAGCATAATCGAGGTTGGTCTGGATGGTGCAGGTGCGCAGCATCATGTCGAGGCCCAGCGAGCCGACGCGCGGCATGTGCGCCCGCATGATGACATAGCGGCCCTTGGGCATCACCGGCAGGTCGGCGCGCGCCTTGTCGGGCCAGAACCCCAGGCTGAGAAAGCCGAGGCCGAGGCGTTCGCCGATTTCGCGGCATTGCTGCAAGTGACGGTTCGATTCGGCGCAGGTCTCGTGGATGCTTTCCAGCGGCGCGCCCGAAAGCTCGAACTGGCCGGCGGGTTCCAGGCTGATGGCGCCATCGGGCCCGGTCAGGGCGATGACGTTGCGAACGCCATCGGGCCCCGTCTCGGTCACCGGCTGCCAGCCATAGGCTTCCATGCCCGACAGCAGGTCGCGGATGCCGCCGGGTTCATCATGGGACGGTGCGCGGTGGTCGGCGGTCCGATAGACGAATTTTTCATGCTCGGTGCCGATCCGCCAGGCGCTGGCGGGCTTGCAGCCCTGTTCGAACTCGCCGATCAATTGCGCCCGGGTTTCGATCACGGCGGCATCGCCGGTGGGTGCAGCGTCGATGGTCATCGCGGCGCATCTAGCCACGTCTGTACGGCGGCGCAATTGAGCAGTGCGATCGGCGGCATTGCAGCCGCGCCCCGGCCAGCACGGACGCAGCGCTGCATCGACCGCCCGGGAATTTTCGTGTAGGACCCATAATCATCGGCAGCGGTGAAAGCAGGCCAGTGCGGCGCGTGGCGATCTTTTTGGCGGCGATGCTGCTGGCCGGGGCACCGGCCGCCGCCGCCGATCGCCCCGGGTCGGCCGACCATCCGCTGTTTCCCCGCTATGACGGCGCGATGATCACCGAATATGATGTCAAGGCCCTCGAGCAGGCGCGGCCTGCCCAGGCCCGCAACCGCCGCGTCGAGATCGTCGCGCGCTAGAATTCGCCACAGGAGAGAAATTCGATATCCCGTCATGCCCCAGCTGCCCCCGCCATCCTTGCCGTTCTGCTGACGCTGCTGCTCGCCGCCTGTGGTGGCAGCACCGATACCACCACCATCAAGGGCGAGAATGGCGAAACCGTCACCATCGAGACCGACCGCGGCGCCGATGGCTCCACGCGCGTCGAAGCGGTCAACGAAAAAGGCGAGACCAGCACGGCCGTCATCGGCAGCGAAGGCACCGCCTGGCCCGCCGATGCGCCGGACCATGCCAAGGCCTATCCCGGCGCCAGCGTGACGTCGGTGATGAGCAGCAACGCCGGCGGCACCAGGGGCAGCATCGTCAGCTTTGAAACCGGCGATGCGGCGGCCAGCGTCGTGGCGCATTACAAGGCGCTCGCCGCCGGCGCCGGGCTTGGCGAAACCGGCAGCATGACGTCTGGCCCGACCAACCTGTTCACCGCCGCCGACAAGGCGAGCGGCCGCGAATTCATGGTGCAGGCGACCACCGCCGACGGCAAGACAACGGCGTCGATCACCTTCGCCAACAAGACAGCCGGCTGATCGTTCGAACCGTCGCCGGGCGGTTCGCGATCCCGTCGCTTTCCATAGGACGGACCGGGCCGGATCCGTGGCATTGTTGCACCTTCAGCAGGCGGCGTTGGAGGTTCTGACATGCACGACATGGTCATTCGCGGCGGCACCATCGTCGATGGCAGCGGCCGGCCGGCATTCACCGGCGACATCGCCATCGATGGCGACCGCATCACAGCAGTCGGCACCGTTTCCGCACCCGGCCGCGAGGAGATCGAGGCCGCCGGGCTGACGGTGACGCCGGGCTTCGTCGATATCCACACCCATTATGACGGCCAGGCGACGTGGGATTCGGAAATGGCGCCATCGTCGTGGCACGGCGTCACCACCGTCGTCATGGGCAATTGCGGCGTCGGCTTTGCGCCGGCTGCGCCCGACCGGCACCAATGGCTGATCGGCCTGATGGAAGGCGTCGAGGACATTCCGGGCACCGCGCTGGCGGAAGGGATGCGCTGGAACTGGGAAAGTTTCCCCGAATATCTCGACGCGCTGGAGGAACGCCCGCGCACCATCGATGTGGCTTGCCACGTGCCGCACGGCGCGGTCCGTGCCTATGTGATGGGGGAACGCGGCGCCCGCAACGAAGCGCCGACCGAGCATGAAATCGCGCAGATGTCGCGCATCGTCGAGGAAGGCTTGCGCGCCGGCGCGCTCGGCTTTTCGACGAGCCGCACAGTCCTGCACAAATCGATCGACGGCGAACTCGTGCCCGGCACCACCGCCACCAAGGAAGAACTGATCGGCATCGGCCGCGCTGTTGCTCGCGTCGGCCATGGCGTGTTCGAAATGGCCAGCGACCTGAAGCGCGAATGGGACGAATTCGGCTGGATGGGCGCCCTAAGCCAGGAAACCGGCCTGCCGGTCACATTCGCGATGCTGCAATCCATCGCCAAGGAACTGCCCTGGCAGGAACAGATGGCCGAAACCGCGAAATGGAACGCCGCCGGCGCCAATATCGTCGCGCAGATCGCCATCCGCGGCAACGGCGTGCTGATGGCGTGGCGCGGCACCGTCCACCCCTTCCTGTTCAAGCCGGCATGGGCCGAAATCGCCGCGCTGCCCTGGCCCGAACAATGGGCGCGGCTGTCCGACGCGGCATTCCGGGCGCGGATGCTCACGCAAGCCGATGTCTATCCCGACTCGGACGTGCTGCCGCTGCTGGTTGCGGTCGCGCAGGGCTTCGGCCTGCAGTATGAAATGGACGACGATTTCGATTACGAGCCGACGCAAGGCCAGACCATCGCGGCCCGCGCTGCTGCCGCCGGCGTGTCGCCCGCCGAATATGCCTATGACCTGCTGTCGGCGGGCGAAGGCAGCAATTTCATCTATTTCCCCATCCTCAACTACGCCGATGGCAACCTTGATTTCGTGGCCGGCCTGCTCGATCGCGACGATGTCGTCATCTCGCTGTCGGACGGCGGCGCCCATTGCGGCACGATCTGCGATGCTGCTTCGCCGACCTACCTTCTCCAGCATTGGGTGCGCGACCGGGCGCGCGGCACCATCGGCATCGAAAACGCCATCCGCCGCCAGTGCCACGACACGGCCCGGCTGTACGGCATGAACGACCGCGGGCTGCTGGCACCGGGGATGCTGGCCGACATCAACGTCATCGACATGGGCCGGCTGCGGCTCGGCAAGCCCTGGCTGGCTTTCGACCTGCCCGCCGGCGGCAAGCGCCTGCTGCAGCGGGCCGATGGCTATGCCCTGACGATCAAGCGCGGCCAGGTCACCTTCCGCGAGGGCGCGATGACCGGCGCCCTGCCCGGCGTGCTGGTGCGCGGGCCCCAGGCGGCGCCGGCACTGGCGCTGGCGGCGGAATAACCGCCAGGCCGTGTAAACAAAAAAAACAAGCCCCCGCCCCGGGGGCTGGGTTTTTTTTGTTGAAGGCCAGGTGGAAGGCCGGCTCGCCCTTCGCCCACGCGATCCAGACGAGCGCGCCGACGATGTTGACGCCCGCCGCCACTGCAAATGCCGTCGCATAGCTGCCGGTGCTATCGACCAGCCAGCCGGTGATGGCGACTCCGACGATGCCCGGAATCGTCGCGAAGGTGTTCGACACGCCATAGAGCGCGGCGGCATGGCGCGGCGCGATGTCGAGGTGGTTGGACCCGACACCGCTGCCAAAACAGGCGTGCAACGCCATCGTCGCGCACAGCACCAGCAACGCAGTGCCGGCATCGCTGACCTGCGTCGCCACCAGGAACCCGGCTGCCGAGCCGAGCATCGCCGTCACCTGCATGATCTTGCGCACCCGCGTCACTGTCATGCCGCCGGCGACCATGCGGTCCGCCAGCCAGCCGGCGATCGGCCCGGCAACGAACGCCGCTGCCCAGGGCAGCGCCGAAAACAGCCCGGCATTGGCGATTTCCAGCTTCTGCACGTCCCTGAAATAGGACGGCAGCCAGGTGAGCACCAGATACAGCGTCCAGGTCGTGGCGAAGTGATTGACGATCAGCGCGGCGGCCGGCCGATTGAGCAGCAGCGCTCGCCACGGCACCGGCGGCGCAACACCCGCATCGCGCTGCAACGGCGCCAGCAGAGCGCGCTCATCGGCGGAGATTCCGGGATGCCGCGCCGGGCTTTCATGAACAAACCGGAACCAGATCGCGGCATAGACAAGGCCGATGAACCCGAAGACATGGAAGCTCGCCTGCCAGCCATAGCGTTCGACGAGCAGCCCCGAGACGGCAAAACCGAGCACCGTTCCGGCCGGAATCCCGGCGAAATTGAGCGATTGCGATCGGCTGCGCTCGGCAACCGGCAGCCATTTGCCGAACAATGCAACGATGGCCGGAAAGTTCACCGCCTCGCCCGCACCCATCAGGATGCGGCAGGTGATCAGCGCTGCAAAACTGCTCGCCGCCGCGGTCGGCGTCAGCACGGTGAACAGCGACCACAGCAGCAGCGCCCAGCCGAGCACCAGCTTGCCGCCGAAACGGTTGGCCGCCCAGCCGCCCGGCGCCATGGCGAGCATATAGCCGATGAAGAACGACGACAGCACGAGGCCCTTGGTCGTCGCCGACCAGCCCTGCTCCGCCGCCATCGGGATGATCGCCACCGATATGTTGACCCGATCGATGTAACACAGCGTCGTCGCCAGAAAGCACAGCCCGACCAGCACGATGCGCTTCGGCACCCCGCCACGGGTCGCAGTCGTTGTACTCATCCGCGTCTCCCCCCGCCGCGATGTGGCGCGGGCCGGGCTGGATTGGCAAGAGCAAGCGCCGCCGGAGGCTAACTTCCTGTCAGCCCCTGCACCGCCTGCCATACCGCCACCGCCGCCACGGCCGCGGTGTCGGCGCGCAGGATGCGCGGGCCGAGGCCGACCGGCACGGCCTGCGGCAGCGCGCGGATGGCGGCGCGTTCTTGCCCGGTGAAGCCGCCTTCCGGGCCGATCAGGATCGCGGCCGGCGCCGGTGCGCGGGCCTGCGCCAGAGGCGGCCCGCCGGTTTCATCGGCGAAAATCAGGCAGCGTTCGGCCGGCCAGGCAGCGAGCAGGGCAGCAAGGGTCACCGGATCGGCAAGATCGGGCACCGCCGTGCGGCCGCATTGTTCGGCAGCTTCGATCATATGGGCGAACAGGCGATCGCGGTTGAGCCGATCGACGACGGTGCGGCGCGTGATCACCGGCAGCAACCGCGCCACGCCCAGTTCACAGGCCTTTTCGGCGAGCCAGTCGATGCGGCCGCGCTTGAGCGGCGCCGCGCACAGCCAGAGATCGGGCACCGTCTCCAGCGGGCGAACCTGCGCTTCGACGATGACGCTGACCTGCCGTTTGCCGACAACGGCGATGCGCGCGCGCCATTCGCCGGAACGGCCATCGAACAGCAACACGGTATCGCCCGGCTGCCGTCGCATCACCTGCGCGAGGTAATGCGACTGCGGCGCCGGCAGGTCGATGCCAACGCCGGCGGCAAGTACTGCCTCGACATGGAGCCGCGGCCCGCCGGCATTGCTTGACAAGTCGGGTGCCGCTTCGTCCATGCAGCCGTGGCTAGCCCAGCCCCCTCCCCCCGGCAACCGGATGCCGCCGACGACGGCCGCGATCGCGCGACGCCCGATGCGGTGACGATCGGCTGGATCGCGCGGCTGCCGGCCGGCGTTCGCCCCTATGCCCGGCTGGCGCGGCTCGACCGGCCGGCGGGAAGCTGGCTGCTGTTCTGGCCGTGCGCCTGGGGGCTGGCGCTGGCCGGCGGGCTGGTGTCGCACTGGCCGCTGCTGCTGTGGTTCGGCGCCGGCGCGCTGGCGATGCGCGCCGCCGGCTGCGTGTGGAACGACATCGTCGATCGCGACCTCGATGCGCAGGTGGCGCGCACCCGCGACCGGCCGGTGGCGAGCGGCGCCGTCTCCGTGCGCGCCGCGCTGGCCTTTGCCGTGGCGCTTTCGCTGGTCGGGCTGGTCGTGCTGCTGCAGTTGCGCGGGCTGGCGCAAGGCATCGCGCTCGGCTCGCTGCTGCTGGTTGCCGGCTATCCGTTCATGAAACGCATCACCTGGTGGCCGCAGGCGTGGCTGGGGCTCACTTTCAACTGGGGCGCGCTGGTCGGGTTTGCTGCGGTCGCCGATCCGGCCCCTGCAATGCTGCTGCTCTGGGCCGGCGGCATTGCCTGGACGCTGGGCTATGACACGATCTACGCGTTGCAGGATATCGAGGACGATGCAATGGCCGGCATCAAATCCTCGGCCCGCGCGCTTGGCGCCCGCGCCCGCGCCGGCGTGGCGGCCTTCTATGCGCTGGCGCTGCTGCTGTGGGCTGCCGCCTTCCGGGCGGTGCACGGCGATCCGCTGGTGGTCGCGGCGCTGCTGCCGCTGGCGCTGCATTTCGGCTGGCAGGTGCTCCGGCTCGCCGATCGTTCGCCCGACAATGCGCTGCGACTGTTCCGCGCCAACCGCGGCGCCGGCGCGCTGATGTTCCTCGCGACTGCGGTCGCGGGCAACATGGCATCGCCCTGACCGTGACTTGCAGGGGCGTGCGCTTGCGCCGGGATGACAGTGGCGCCGCGAACCCCTAAGTCGGTGCGATGCTCGATCCTGTTGCCGCTCTCGCCGCCCTCGATTCCGCCCTTGCCGCCGCGCGTGCCGCCGGTGCCGATGCTGCCGATGCCGTCTATGTCGGCGAAGGATCGACCGGCATCGGCGTTCGTCTCGGTGCGCTCGAGGATATCGGCCGGTCCGAAGGCGAGGAAGTCGGCATCCGGGTGTTCATCGGCCAGCGTTCGGCCAGCGTTTCGTCGTCGGATCTTTCGGCCGCCGCGCTCGCCACGGCGGCCGCCCGCGCCGTCGACATGGCACGACTGGCGCCCGAGGATCGCTGGGCCGGCCTGGCGCCCGAAGACCGGCTGCACCACGGCGACCTGCCCGATCTCGATATCGACGATGCCAGCGAGATTTCCGCCGAAACCCTGCGCGACCTCGCCATGGCCTGCGAGGATGCAGCGCGCGCCGTACCCGGCATCACCAACAGCGAAGGCGGCAGTGCGGCGGCCGGGCGCAGCGTTTCGGCGATCGCGACGTCCACCGGCTTTCGCGGCGCCAGGCGCTCCTCCAGCTTTTCCGCCTCCGCCTCGGTCATCGCCGGCAGCGGCGGCGACATGCAGCGCGACTATGCCTATGCCCAGACGCGGCATTTCGCCGATCTGGAAAGCGCGGCCGCCATCGGTGCCCGCGCCGGCACCCGCGCCGTCGCCCGGCTTTCGCCGATCAAGCTCGATACCGCCGCGATGCCGATCATCTTCGATCCGCGCGTCGGCAATTCGCTGCTCGGGGCGCTGATCGGCGCCATCACCGGATCGTCCATCACGCGCGGCACCAGTTTCCTGAAAGACTGCCTCGGCACGCAGATCTTCGACAGCGCCATCACCATCATCGACGATCCGCTGCGCCGCCGCGGCCTGCGCAGTCGCGCCTTCGACGGCGAGGGGCTGGCGACAGCGCGGCGCGCCATCATCGACAAGGGCGTTCTGGGCGGCTGGCTGCTCGATTCGGCCAGCGCCCGGCAACTGGGCCTCGCGCCGACCGGCCATGCCAGCCGCGGCACGTCGGGGCCGCCGGGCGCTGCAGCGAGCAATCTGCACCTCGAACCCGGCAGCATCTCGCCGGCCGGCCTGATCGCCGGCATCGCGCGCGGCTTCTACGTCACCGAAATGATCGGCATGGGCGTCAACCCCGTCACCGGCGACTACAGCCGCGGCGCCGGTGGTTTCCTGATCGAAGATGGCGAACTGACGGTGCCGGTTGCCGAAGTCACCATCGCCGGCAATCTGAAATCGATGTTCGCCAATCTCGTCGCTGCCGACGACCTCGAATTCCGCCATGCCAGCAATGTGCCGACGCTGCGCATCGACGGCATGACGGTCGCGGGTGCCTGACGGTGGCGGGTGCCTGACGGTGGCGGGGGCCTGACGGTGGCGGGTGCCTGACAGCGACGATCTGGCTCTCGCCGTCGCCGCGGCCCGAACGGCCGGCGACGCGGCGCTGCGCCATTTCCATGCAAAATCGCAGTGGTGGCACAAGACCGAGGGCGATGGCGCCGGTTCGCCGGTGGGGGTCGCCGATCTCGAATGCGATGCGCTGCTGAAGGCGACCCTGCTCGGCGCGCGGCCGGGGGATGGCTGGCTTTCGGAAGAAACCGCCGATACCGCCGATCGGCTGGGCCGGCGCCGCGTCTGGGTGGTCGATCCGATCGACGGCACGCGCGATTTCATCCGCGGCCGCACCGGCTGGGCGGTATCGGTGGCGCTGGTCGAAGATGGCGCGGTGACGGTGGCGGCGCTTGCCGCCCCGGCGCGCGGGCAGTTTTTCGCGGCCAGCGCCGGCGGCGGCGCCACGCTGAACGACGCGTCCCTGCGGGTTTCCGAACTGGCGACACTTTCGGGCGTGCGGCTGCCGATCGATGCTGCGAACCTCTCTGCCGGATATTGGCCATCGCCCTGGCCGGGCGAAGCGGTCGAAAAACCCAACAGCCTCGCGCTGCGCATGGCCAAGCTCGCCGCCGACGAAGCCGATGCCTGGCTGGAGGGCCGCACCATCGCCGAATGGGACGTGGCGGCGGCAGCGCTGATCCTGGCCGAAGCCGGCGGGGTGGTCACCGATGCGCGCGGCGCCGCGCTTGCCTTCAACAAGCCGGCACCGGTGTTCCACGGCATCGCCGCAGCGGTTCCGGCGATCCACGGCGACGTGCTGGCCCGGCTCGATCACGCGCTCAAGGCACTCGCGGCGCGGCGGCAGCAGATGCCCTAGAGTGGTTTTCCGATCAAGTTGGATCACCGGCACGGCGGCGATTTTGGGTCGTGGCAAGGCGTGAGGAGGACGCGATGCTCTTCGCATCGCAACCGACGAGCAACGCTGCCACGGCGCAAAAGCGCCCCGCCGCGAAGCGGGCGCCGGCAGGGCGATGACGGGGGTTCAACTTGGTCGGAAACCGCTCTAGCTCGGCTGCGCCGGGCCCACCGGATCGAGGCGGAGGCGGCGGATTTCCTGTTTCGGGCAGCGATCCATCACGACTTTCAGTCCCGCCGCTTCGGCGCGAGCGGCGGCTGCCTCGTTGACGACACCCAATTGCATCCACACCGCACCGGCGCCGGCCGCGATGGCGGCATCGACGACCTCACCCGCAGCTTCGGAATTGCGGAAGATGTCGACGATGTCGATCGAGCCGCCGATCTGGTCGAGCGACTGCCAGACATATTCGCCAAGCACATGTTCGCCGGTGATCTGCGGATTGACCGGGATCACGCGATAGCCGTGCCCCTGCAGCATCGCCATCACTTCATGGCTCGGCCGGTCGGGCCGATCGGAAGCACCGACCATGGCGATGGTGCGGGCACTGCCGAGCAGCGCGGCGATCTCGGAATCGGTGGTGAGGGGCATGGCGCATCCTTTCGAACTAGCGGAACGCACGGACAGGGATACCCGCTGCCTTCCGGCAGGATCGAACCGCTACAACCCCGCCACTTCCGCCACTCGCAGCGCGATGGCGGCGAACACCGCGGCCTGGTCGCCGGTGCCGGGGCGGCCTTCGTCGCTGGCGGCGCGCAAACCGGCATCGAGCGGTACGCGGCCGAGGAACGGCACCCCGATAGCCACGGCTTCGGCTTCGGCGCCGCCATGGCCGAACGGGTCGCTGGCTTCGCCGCAATGCGGGCAGCGATAACCGCTCATGTTCTCCACAAGGCCGATCACGGGCACATGGACTTCGTTGAACATGGCAACGGCGCGGCGAGCGTCGACCAGCGCGAGGTCCTGCGGGGTCGAAACGATCACGGCGCCGTCGGGCTTGAGCTTCTGCGCCAGGGTCAGCTGGATATCGCCGGTACCGGGCGGCAGATCGATGACCATCACGTCGAGCGCGCCCCAATCGGCGTGTTCGATCATCTGCATCATCGCCGAACTCGCCATCGGGCCACGCCAGACGATCGCCTTGCCCGGATCGGTCATCATGCCCATGCTGAGCGCCCTGACCCCGTGCGCCAGCACCGGCTGCAGCTTGCCCTCGACGATCTGGGCGCGGCCTTCGATGCCGAGCAGTGTCGGCACCGATGGCCCGTAGATATCGGCATCGAGCAGGCCGACACGGTGCCCGGCCCGCGCCAGCGCTACCGCCAGATTGACGGCGACGGTCGATTTGCCGACGCCGCCCTTGCCGCTGGCCACGGCGATCAGGCGGCGGATGCCGGGCACCGTCGGCGCGCGCGCCGCGGCCGCAGCCGGCGCCGAACCGCGTTCGGCGGTCATGATGGCGCGCACGGTGGTGACACCGCCCACGCGGCGGACGGCGGCTTCGACCTCGGCCTGCAATTGTTCGGCGGCACGCGTATCCAGCCCGGCGATGTCGATGACCAGGCCGACGCTGCCGTCATCGCGAACCACCAGCCCGGATACGCGGTCGGCGGGGCCGGGCAGCGCCGCCAATGCGCTGGCGACCATGTCTTTCGTTGGCATTCGTGTAGGCCCTTGTTGCGGCCCGGGCATGGTTGCCGCGGCCTTTTCGCCTTGCCCTCGCAATCCCGACAAGCGCTTCGTATATAGGCCGCATCACGATGAAGGCGAGACTGCAACCGGATGCCTTGGCAAAACAACAACGACAATGGCCCCTCGGGCGCTGACGCCGGCGAGACTGGCAGCGGCAGCAGCAATGGCGGGGGCAGCGGCTCGGGCGGCAACAGCGGCCCCGGCCCGCGCAACCCATGGGGCGACGGCCCGCCGCAACGCCCGAGCGGGCCCCGCCCCGGCGGGCGCGATCCGTTCGAGGATCTGCTGCGTCGCGGCCAGGATGGCCTGCGCCGCGCGCTCGGCAACAACGCTCCCGGCCCGCGCGGCAGCGGAGGCCCGGCCATGCCATCGGGCCAGGTCATCGGTATCGGCATCGCCATCATCGTGGCGTTGTGGATCGTGCTAACCAGTTTCTATCGCGTCGATGCGCAGGAACGCGGCGTCGTGCTGCGTTTCGGCCGTTTTGTCGATACCACCGATCCCGGCCTGCACTTCAAGCTGCCGTGGCCGATCGATTCGGTGGTGCTGCGCAAGGTCGAACAGATCAATTCGGTCGACATCGGCGCCACCGGCGGTTCAGCCGAGAATCTGATGCTGACCGGTGACCAGAACGTCATCAACCTCGCTTATGCGGTGCGCTGGAAGATCCGCAATCCGGAACTCTATCTGTTCGAACTCGCCGAGCCCGAGCAGACGGTCCAGGAAGTCGCCGAAAGCGCCATGCGCGCCGAAATCTCGGGCGCCGGCCTCAATGACGTCATCGGGCCGCAGCGCGCGCAGATCGCCGAACGCGTCCGCGAACGCATGCAGGAACTGCTCGACAGCTATCGCGCCGGCATCGAGGTGCGCGGCATCGACATCAAGCAGGCCGATCCGCCGCAGGCGGTCGATGCTTCGTTCAAGGACGTGCAGGCCGCCCAGCAGGACGCCCAGAAGTATCTGAACGACTCGCGTGCCTATGCCCAGACAGTGCTGGCCAACGCGCAAGGGTCGGCCGCGGCGTTCGATGCGGTCTATGCGCAATATGCCCTGGCGCCGGAAGTGACGCGCAAGCGCATGTATTTCGAAACGATGGAGGGCGTGCTTTCCAAGGTCGACAAGACCGTCGTCGAAACCGGCGGCGTCCAGGCTTATCTGCCGCTTCCCGAAGTTCAGCGCCGGTCGCGCGCCGCGCCGCCCGCCGAACCCAAGCCTGCACAATAAGGGCCGGACATGAACGCCATCACCCGCATGCCATTGCTCTGGGCATCCGTCGCCTTCGCGCTGATCGTCGTCGCCATGTCGACGCTCTACAGCGTTCCCGAAACCGCGCAGGCGGTGGTACTTCGCTTCGGCAAGCCCGAACGCATCGTCAATGCCTGGGATCCAAAGGCCGCCTTCGGCACGTCGGGAGCCGGCCTTGTCGCCAAGGTGCCGTTCATCGAAAGCGTCATCTTCGTCGACAAGCGCGTCCTCGACCTCGACATGGAAGCGCAGACCGTGCTGTCGACCGACCAGCGCCAGCTCGTCGTTGACGCCTTTGCCCGCTTCCGCATCACCAACCCGCAGAAGATGGTGCAGACCGTCGGTACCGAGCTCAACGCCGCCGATGCGCTGAAGCGGATTCTTGCCTCGCGGCTGCGCAACGAGCTCGGCAAGCAGCCGTTCGCTGCCATGCTCAGCCCCGAACGCACCGCATTGATGGAAACCATCCAGACGACGGTGAACCAGCAGGCCCGGCAATATGGCGCCGAAATCCTCGACGTGCGGATCAAGCGCGCCGATCTGCCCGCCGGCCGGCCGCTCGATTCGGCCTTCGAACGGATGAGCTCGGCACGCAACCAGGAAGCCACCACGGTGCGGGCCCAGGGCGCCAAGCAGGCGCAGCTGGTCCGCGCCGAAGCCGATGCCGAAGCCGCGCGCATCTATGCCAACAGCTTTGGCAAGGATCCGGAATTCTACGCCTTTTATCGCGCCATGCAGGCCTATCGTACCACCTTCCAGGATGGCAACGCCAACGTCGTGCTCGGCCCCGGCAACGAGTTCCTGCGCGAATTCGAAGGCCGGCGCAGTGCGCGCTGATGCGGTGGCTTTCGCGGCATGAACCGGCATCGTTCATCGCGCGTTAGTTTCGGCGGCGCCATGACGGCCGGGATGTTGTCATCCAGCGTTCTTGGCCGGGCCGGCCTGTCCCCGTTGTCGGGCGTGCCGCACCCCCTTGGCAGCCGCTTCGCGCGTTCGCACATCGCCATCTGAATTTGTCGAGAGGTTTCCCGCCCGTGCGTATCACCCGCAGCCTGATCCCCATCGTCCTTATCGCCGGCGGCGCTGCCGCGGTCCTGATGCCGGCCGGCGCGCAGCAGGGCGCCCCGCCGGCGCTCACGCCGCCACCGGCTTCGATGCCGATGCCCAGCCCGGCGCAACCGGCACAGAACGATGTCGCACCGGCCCGGCCGATCAACCCGCCGGGCGGTGCGCCGCGCAGCTTCGCCGATCTCACCGATCGGCTGGCACCCGCCGTCGTCAATGTTTCCACCACCCAGAAGGTCGAAGTCGGCCGGATGCGCGGCCTGCCGCCGGGATCACCGCTGGAAGAATTGTTCCGCCGCTTCCAGGAACAGCAGGGCGAACAGGGCGAACCCGTCACGCGCGAAGCCACCTCGCTCGGTTCGGGCTTCATCATCGATCCATCTGGCTATGTCGTCACCAACAACCATGTGATTTCGGCCGGCGAAGGCCGCACGACGCCGGTGGAAAGCATCACCGTCACCCTTGCCGATCGCCGCGAGTTCACGGCTCGCGTTGTCGGCCGCGACACGCTGACCGACCTTGCGCTGCTGAAGATCGAAGCCGCCGGCCTGCCCTATGTGAAGTTCGGCAACAGCCAGCAGGTTCGCGTCGGCGATTGGGCGATCGCCATCGGCAATCCGTTCGGCCTTGGCGGTACCGTCACCGCCGGCATCATTTCGGCCCTGCACCGCAACATCGGTTCGGGCCAGTACGACCGCTACATCCAGACCGATGCCTCGATCAACCAGGGCAATTCGGGCGGGCCGCTGTTCGATCTGGAAGGCAATGTCATCGGCATCAACACCGCGATCTTCTCGCCGACCGGCGGCAACGTCGGGCTCGGCTTCTCGATCCCGGCGGAACTTGCCCGGCCGGTGATCGAACAGCTGCGCGCCAACGGCACTGTCCGCCGCGGCTACCTGGGTGTCAGCATCCAGCCGCTGTCGACCGATATCGCCGCCGGCCTCGGCCTGCCCAAGGATCGCGGCGAAATCGTCGCCTCGGTCGAACCCGCCGGCCCCGCGGCGCGCGCCGGCATCCGCCAGGGCGATGTCATCGTCCGCATCGCCGGGCAGGACGTCACCTTCGAAAACACGCTGAGCTATGTCGTCGCCAACACGCCGATCGGATCGGCCGTGCCGATCGAACTGATCCGCGATGGGCAGCGCCGCACGCTGACCGCCACCGTGTCGCAGCGGCCATCCGAAGCCATCGTCCAGGCCCGCGCCGGCATCGGCGGCGCCGATGTCGGCGAGGAAAGCACCACCCCCGACAGGGCCCCCGGCGCCGAACAGGCCCGCGCCAGCCTTGGCATCACCCTGCAGCCGCTGACCCCGCAGCTGCGCCAGCAGCTTCGCTTGCCTGCCACCGTGCAGGGCGTCGTCATCGCCGGGATCAACCCGTCGAGCGCCGCCGCCAGCCAGGGCCTGCAGCGCGGCGACATCATCCTGTCGATCAACCAGCGCCCGACGACGTCGCCGGCCGAAGCCGCCGCCGCCGTCGATGCCGCCCGCAAGGCCGGCCGCGACACGGTGCTGCTGCTGGTGCAGCGCGGTAGCAACCCGCCGACGTACCGCGGGGTGAAGCTGCTGCCGGTCAAGTAAGAATTGCCTCCGGCGGCTGGGGCCCTCGGCCCCAGCCGCTATTTTGTTTCTTTCGTCCTCCACTCCGGCTGTTGTTGCGCGAAATCTCGATGAATCGGGGTCTGGGGCCTATGGCCCCGGCTGCCGGAGGCCCTCTTTTTGGTCCATCCATTCTCGGCTATCACCCCCGCCACGGGGAGACGCGCATGGCGGACAGTATTTTGATCGGCAGCGGCCCGGGCGGCGCCAGCCCACAGGCGCTGGTGCTCAAGCGCGCCAATCGCCACGGCCTGATCGCCGGCGCCACCGGTACCGGCAAGACCGTAACCCTGCAGACGATCGCCGAAGGCTTCAGCCGCGAGGGCGTTCCGGTATTCCTGTCCGATGTGAAGGGCGACATCGCCGGCATGGCCAGGGCCGGCAGCGATGCCGCCGCCTGGACGGGCAAGCGCGCTGCCGAAATCGGCATCGCCGATTATGATTACGAAGCCTGCCCGGTGGTGTTCTGGGACCTGTTCGGCGAAAAGGGCCATCCGGTCCGCACCACCGTCAGCGAGATGGGGCCGCTGCTGCTGGCGCGGCTGATGGGGCTGAACGAAACGCAGGAAGGCGTGCTGCAGATCGCCTTTCGCTATGCCGACGACCTTGGCCTGGCGATCCTCGACCTCAAGGACCTGCAGGCCATGCTGGCGTTCTGCGGCGACAATGCCGCCGAACTGGCGACGAAATACGGCAATGTCACGCGGGCGTCGGTCGGCAGCATCCAGCGCCAGCTGCTCAGCCTCGATGCCCAGGGCGGAGCGCATTTCTTCGCCGAACCGGCGTTCGACATCGCCGATTTCATGGGGGTCGATGCGCGCGGTCGCGGCCGGGTCAACATCCTTGCCGCCGATCGGCTGATGCAAAGCCCCCGCCTTTATGCGACCTTCCTGCTGTGGCTGCTCAGTGAGCTTTTCGAGACGCTTCCCGAAGTCGGCGATCCGGACAAGCCCAAGCTGGTGTTCTTCTTCGACGAAGCGCATCTGCTGTTCGACGAGGCGCCGGATGCACTGATGGACAAGGTCGAACAAGTCGTGCGGCTGGTGCGATCGAAGGGTGTCGGCGTCTATTTCATCACCCAGAACCCGATCGATATTCCCGAAAAGGTCGCCGGCCAGCTCGGCAACCGAGTCCAGCACGCACTGCGCGCCTTCACGCCGCGTGACCAGCGCGCGATCCGGGCAGCGGCGGAAACGTTCCGCGCCAACCCCGGAGTCGATGTCGTCACCGCGATCACCGAATTGAAGGTCGGCGAGGCACTGGTCAGCGTGCTGATGGCCGATGGCGCCCCAAGCCCCGTCGAACGCACGCTGGTGGCGCCGCCGCGCAGCCGGGTCGGGCCGCTGACCGATGCCGAGCGCGCCGAGATCGTCAACGCGTCGGATTTTGCCGGCAAATATGACGAAGTCGTCGATCGCGAATCGGCCTATGAAAAGCTGAACGCGCGTGCTGCCGAGACGGCGGAGCGGACCGAAGCCGAAAAGGCAGCGGCACTGCAGGCCAAGCTCGATGCCCAGGCCGCCAGGGTCGCGCTTGCCGAAGCGAAGGAACGCGCGAAACTGGAGGCAGCACAGGCCCGCGCCGCGGCACGGCCGCAGCCGAAAAGCTTTGCCGAAAAGATCATCGAACAGGCAGCGCGATCGGCGGCGAGCAACATCGGGCGCCAGCTTGGCGGGCGCATGGGCGGCCAGTTGCTGCGCGGGCTGCTGGGCAGCTTGCTGAAGTAGGATTGCCGAAAACCGCTGCCGTAGCGCATGAAAATTGCGCTTTACAGCCTTGACGCGACACATTGCGGCGGCTACCAGCCGCCGACACAGACCGCCGGATGCGCCGGCGACGGGAAGGAACCAGCATGGCTGCCGAGATGACCGGTGCCGAAATCGTCGTGCAGGCGCTCGCCGACCAGGGTGTCGAAGTGATTTTCGGCTATCCCGGCGGCGCCGTGCTGCCGATCTACGACGCCCTGCACAACCAGACGCGCATTCGCCATATCCTGGTGCGCCACGAACAGGCCGCTGTCCATGCCGCCGAAGGCTATGCCCGGTCGTCGGGCAAGGTCGGCGTTGTGCTGGTGACTTCGGGCCCGGGCGCCACCAACGCCGTTACCGGCATCACGGATGCGATGATGGATTCGGTACCGCTGGTGGTGCTCACCGGCCAGGTGCCGACGCATCTGATCGGCACCGACGCGTTTCAGGAATGCGACACGATCGGCATCACCCGGCATTGTTCGAAGCACAATTATCTGGTGAAGGACACGGCGCGGCTGGGCCCGGTGCTGCACGAGGCGTTCCACATCGCGCGTTCCGGCCGCCCCGGCCCGGTGGTGATCGATATCCCCAAGGACATCCAGATCTTCCGCGCGAAGTACGAAAAGCCCGGCCAGGTTACCCACAAGACCTACAAGCCGCAGGTGAAGGGCGATCGCGCCGCGATCGAGGCGGCGGTGGAAATGCTCGCCGCGGCAGAGCGCCCGATCCTCTATACCGGCGGCGGCATCATCAATTCCGGCCCGGTGGCATCGCAGTTGCTGCGCGAGCTGGCCAAGCTGACCGGCGCGCCGGTGACATCGACGCTGATGGGCCTCGGCTGTTTCCCGGCCGGGCATCCGCAGTTCCTCGGGATGCTGGGGATGCACGGCAGTTACGAAGCCAATATGGCGATGAACCGCTGCGATCTGATGCTTTGCCTCGGCGCGCGCTTCGACGATCGCGTCACCGGGCGGCTCGATGCCTTTTCGCCGCATTCGAAGAAGATCCATGTCGATATCGACCGGTCGAGCTTCAACAAGACGGTTCGCGTCGACCTGACCGTGCTCGGCGACGTGGGCTCGGTGCTGGAGGACATGATCAAGCTGTGGCGGGCGCGCGCCCACAAGCCGCAGGACATGGAACAATGGTGGAGCGACATCCGCGGCTGGCGAGCGCGTGACAGCTTCGGTTTCGAACAAAAGGGCGAGGCGCTGCTCCCGCAGCACGCCATCCGCCGGCTCTACGAGGTAACCCGGGCGCAAAAGCCGATCATCAGCACCGAAGTCGGCCAGCACCAGATGTGGGCGGCGCAGCATTTCGGTTTCCACGATCCGAACAAGTGGCTGACCAGCGGCGGGCTCGGCACCATGGGCTATGGCCTGCCCGCCGCCATCGGCGCGCAGCTTGCCAACCCCGGTGCGCTGGTGATCGACATTGCCGGCGAAGCCAGCATCCAGATGAACATCCAGGAACTCGGCACGGCGACGCAATACCGCCTGCCGGTGAAGGTGTTCGTCATCAACAACGAATATATGGTGATGGTCCGCCAGTGGCAGGAACTGAACCACGGCAGCCGCTATTCCGAAAGCTATTCCAATTCGCTGCCGGATTTCGTCAAGCTGGCCGAAGCCTATGGCTGGAAGGGCATCGTCATCGAAGGGCCTGGCGATCTCGACGCCGGCATCGCAGCGATGCTGGCGCATGACGGCCCGGTGTTCGTCGATTGCCGGGTGGCGAAACTGGCCAATTGCTTCCCGA
>JBBQWE010000048.1:0-19394 GCA_038210855.1 Sphingomonadales bacterium
CTGCCGGCGGCGTTGGCGCCGCTGCTCAGCGCGATGATCCGGCTGCACCAGGGCGGCGGCATCGGTTTCGGCGCCGACGGACCGCCGGCGAGCGTCGTCATCGAACCCGAAGCCTTTGCCGAAATCCTTTCCAACCTGCTCGACGATGCCGGCAAATGGGCAAGCCGCGCCGTCGCGGTGCAGTGGCGGCGCGATGGCGACAGCATCGTCATCTGCATCGCCGACGATGGCCCCGGCATCCCGGCCGAAGCGCTGGACCGGTTGTTCGTCCCCGGTGTCCGCCTCGACGAACAGGTCCCGGGGCATGGCCTCGGGCTTGCCATTGCTCGCGACCTTGTTGCCAAGGCTCGGGGGGAACTGCGACTGGGTCCGCGGCCCGGCAATGCGTCGGGAACGATCGCGGAGCTGCGGCTTGTCGCCGCCTGAGCGATGCCGGCGCCTGCGATCGAAAATGTCGTGACCGATGCGGTACGGTTCGGGCTAGAAGCGGCTGCATGACGCCGCCCCCGCCCGCCGCCGCGCCGCTGCCGCCGCATGTCCTGACGCTTTCTTGCGGCGATCGGCCGGGAATTGTCGCCGATGTGGCGCGCGTGCTGGCAGCGCATGGCGGCAACATCCGCGATGCGCAGCAGCATCACGACAGCGAAACGGCGCGGTTCTTCATGCGCGTGGCAGCGGATTTCGGCGGAAACGACGCGGCAATCGCCGGCTTTCGCAGCGAATTTGCTGCGCTTGCCGGCCATCACTGCATGGAATGGCGGCTGCAGATGCCGGGTACGCGCAAGAAAGTCTGGCTGCTGGTATCGCGGTTCGACCATTGCCTTGCCGATCTTCTCTATCGCCACCGCATCGGCGAACTGGCGATGGATATCGTCGGTATCATCGGCAACCACCCGCGCAGCGTGCTGGACGAGGCGATGTTGGGGGCGATTCCGTTCCATTATCTGCCGGTGCAGCATGACGACAAGGCCGCGCAGGAGGCCGAAGTGATGCGTCTGGTCACCGAAAGCGCTGCCGATCTGGTCATCCTGGCGCGCTACATGCAGATATTGTCGAACGACCTGGCGGTTTTTCTCGCCGGGCGGTGCATCAACATCCACCACAGCTTCCTGCCGGGGTTCAAGGGAGCTCGCCCCTATCACCAGGCGCATGTGCGCGGCGTCAAACTGATCGGCGCGACGGCGCATTTCGTTACCGCCGACCTCGATGAAGGGCCGATCATCGAGCAGGATGTCGAGCGGATCAGCCATCAGGACACGCCGGAAGACCTGGTTCGCAAGGGCCGCGACATCGAACGGCGCGTGCTGGCGCGCGCCGTGCGCTGGTTTCTGGAAGATCGCGTGCTGCCCAATGGCAGCAAGACGGTGGTTTTCGCAGGCTGAGGGCTTCAACCCTGCGCCGAATCTGCCCGAACCAGCGTCCCCGCCCCCCGGCGCGTGAAGATTTCGAGCAGCATGGCATGGCCGACACGGCCATCGAGGATGACGGCGGCATCGACGCCGGCTTCCACCGCGGTGACGCAGGTTTCGAGCTTGGGGATCATGCCGCCGCGGATGGTGCCATCGGCGATCAGCCCGGCGATGCTTGCCGGTGTCAGGTCGGTGATCAGCGCGCCGTCCTTGCCGAGCACGCCGGCAACGTCGGTCAGCAGGAACAACCGCGCGGCGCCCAGCGCGCCGGCGATTGCGCCGGCCATGGTATCGGCGTTGATGTTGTAGGTATGGCCGTCGGGCGCCGTGGCAATCGGCGCGATGACGGGAACGATGCCGGCGGCGGTAAGCACGTCGATCAGCGTGGTATCGATGATCTCGGGTTCGCCGACAAAGCCGAGATCGACCGCCTGTTCGATGGCGCTGTCGGGATCGGCGCGGGTTTTCAACGCCTTGCGTGCCGTCACCAGCCCGGCATCCTTGCCCGAAATGCCGGCCGCTCGCCCGCCGGCGCGTTCGATCGAAACGACCAGATCCTTGTTGATCGATCCGGCAAGCACCATTTCGGCGACTTCGGCAGTGGCGGCATCGGTGACGCGCAGGCCGTCGACAAAGCGGCTTTCGATGCCCAGCCGCTTCAGCATCGCGCCGATCTGCGGGCCGCCGCCATGAACGACCACCGGCTGGATGCCGATCGCCTTCAGCAGCACGATATCCTCGGCGAAATCGCGCGCCAGTTCGGCGTCGCCCATGGCGTGCCCGCCATATTTCACCACGAAGGTCTTGCCGGCGTAGCGCTGCAGATAGGGCAGCGCCTCGATCAGCGTTTCGGTCTTGGCCAGCATGTCGGGGTGGGGGGCATTGCTCATGGCGCAGCCTTTAGGGGGCGGGAGCGCCGCACGGAAGCGGGTCACCTCAGGAAATCGAGCACCAGCGTCCCGTACGGTGGCACCGCCGCCCAGCGCTGCGTCAGATCGGCAAGGCGCGTGCGGATGGCGGCGAGCGTTGCCGCGTCGATCGGCAGGGCGACATCGCCGCGGGCTTCGCAAGTGATGGGGTAGAGATCGAGGCAGGCCGGATCGTCGGCGGGGCCGCCCGACCAGGCTTCGGCCTGGACGGTTTCGACGGGGCGCTCGATGCTGCCCGCGGCGCCGTCGAATTCACCGTCGCCGAAGCCGGCGGCGGCGCCGTGCGCGACGGCGCCCAGGAACCCGCGTGCCGCGACTTCGGCCTCGACAGCGAAATGCACCATGTCGTGCGGGATGATGCCCTGTTTCGGGCAATCCACCGTTGGCCGCGCCCCGGTGGCGGTGACGATTTCGAGCCGATCGTTCTTGCCGGGCAGGCGGGTGAAGGTCAGTTGCACGGGTTCATCGCTCGATCATCCGCTGTGCCCGGCGCTGGACGCTGGCCAGCGCCATCTGCACCTCCCACAGCAGCAGCGCCAGTCCGGCGATCAGCAGCAGCATCGAACCGATGAACAATGTCGCCACCAGCAGCGGCGCGCGCATCGGAAACAGGTCGCCGACGAACAACAGCGCCACCGTCACGCAGACGAGCAGCGCCGAGAATGTGCATAGCAGGATGGCAAGGTTGGCGGCGCGCATCCGCCGGTCGAGCGCGACCATCTCGCGCAGTGCTTCGTCGCGCCGCGCCGAAGGGTAGCCGGGAATCTCGGCCTCCAGCTTGCGCGCGCGATCGACGACGCGGCCGAGGCGTTGCATCATGACGTTGAGGATGGAGCCGATGCCGGCGAGCAGGAACACCGGCGCCACGGCGAGCTGGATGTTGCGGGCGATGGTGTCGACGGCGCCGGGGTCGGGCATCGGTTCATGGTCCTCTTGGCGAGCGATGACCATGCGGGAACGCCGGCCATCCGGCAAACGCCCTCATCCAAGGCTGGACCGGCCCGGCGTTCGGCGTTACGCTGCCTGCATGATGATGGTGCGCCAGACCTTGCGACTTACTCGCCCTCGGGCGTAGCCGGCCCTCTGCCCGATGCGGCCGGCGCGCCTGAGGGGACCTTCCGCCATTCCACCGGAACCCGATCCAGACAGGCCCGCATCATGACCGCGATCTCTCACACCGACCATATCCGCATTTTCGACACGACGCTGCGCGACGGCGAACAATCGCCCGGCTGTTCGATGAACCTCGAGGAAAAGCTGCGCGTTGCGGCGCAACTCGAAGCGCTCGGCGTCGATATCATCGAAGCCGGCTTCGCCATCGCCAGCGAGGGCGATTTCGAAGCCGTCAGCGCCGTCGCCCGCAGTTGCGAGACTGCCATCGTCGCCAGCCTGGCGCGCGCCGCCACCGCCGATATCGATCGCGCCTGGGCCGCCGTCCGCAACGCCCGGCGGCCGCGCATCCACACCTTCATCGCGACATCGCCGCTGCACATGCGGGCGAAGCTGAACAAGACGCCCGAAGAAGTGCTGCAGGCGATCCAGGCCAGCGTCTCCCACGCCCGCAACCTGTGCGAGGATGTCGAATGGTCGGCGGAGGATGCAACCCGCTCCGATCCCGATTTCCTGTGCCGCGCGGTCGAAACCGCCATCCGCGCCGGCGCCACCACGATCAACCTGCCCGATACCGTCGGCTATGCGACGCCGGAAACCTATGGCGCCATGTTCCGCGACGTGATCGGCCGGGTACCGGACGCCGATCGCGCGATCTTTTCGACGCATTGCCACAATGATCTGGGCCTCGCCGTCGCCAACACGCTGGCGGCGATCATGGCCGGGGCGCGCCAGTGCGAAGCGACGGTAAACGGCATCGGCGAGCGCGCCGGCAATGCCGCGATCGAGGAAATCGCCATGGCGATCCGGGTCCGCCACGATGTGCTGCCGGTTCGCACCGGCATCGTTTCCACCGAGATCACCCGCGCTTCGCGGCTGGTTTCGGGCATTACCGGCATGGCGGTGCAGGCCAACAAGGCCGTCGTCGGCGCCAATGCCTTCGCCCATGAAAGCGGCATTCACCAGGACGGCATGCTGAAGGACAGCAGCACCTATGAAATCATGACTCCGGAAAGCGTCGGCCAGGGTTCGACCAATCTGGTGCTCGGCAAGCATTCGGGCCGTGCCGCCTTCCGGTCGAAGCTGGCGGAGATGGGCTATATATTGTCCGACAATGAATTCGGCGATGCCTTCAAGCGCTTCAAGGACCTGGCGGACGCCAAGAAGCAGGTGTTCGACGAGGATATCATCGCGCTGGTCGACGATGAAGTGCTGCGCGGCCACGACCGGATCCAGGTCACCGAAGTCGAGGTCTATTGCGGCTCCAATGGCCCGCAGCGTGCGATCCTGACGCTCGAGATCGATGGCGAGGAAGTCACCGCGGCAACGCGCGGCAACGGCCCGGTCGATGCGCTGTTCAACGCCTTGCGCAAGCTGGTGCCGCACGACGGCGCGACGCTGCAATTGTATCAGGTCCATGCGGTCACGGCAGGCACCGATGCCCAGGCCGAAGTTTCGGTGGTTCTGGCCGAAGACGGCCGCACCGTACGCGGCACCGGCGCGCATACCGACACGCTGGTCGCGAGTGCCCGCGCCTATGTGAATGCGCTCAACAAGCTGATCGTCAAGCGCGGGCGGAGCGCGCTCAGCGCGGCGGGCTAGGGGCGCCGCTGTCAGGACGCGAGGCGGTTCGCAATCAATCCCAACCGCTCGGCAACGATTGCCAGCCGCTTGTCGCGGGTGAGGAGCCTGCCCATCGGGACCAACATCGTCGACGCCAGCAGATGGGCATCGACGAACCCGACGCCAATGCCGAACAATCGCGCGCTCTCGATCAGGCCGAGCACTTCGCCGTGCTCGGCCAGCGGGGCTGCGGGCAGCGCGTCGAGGTGCGCGAGGATGGCAGCGCGCCGAGCGAGGTTGCCCAATGCGATCTCGCCGCGAACATAGGGGTGCATCAAGGTGGCATCGTTCGCCAGCAGGCCGGCCAGCCGATCATCGCCGCGGCCTATGAAGTCGGCCCATATACTCGTATCGGCGATGATCATTCCGGATCGAAATAGCGCTTGCGCGGCCCCGCCTGAAAATCGGGTTGGCTGCCGCCGAGCGCGATGAGGCGCCGCGCCGCTTCGCGTGCGACGAGGGCCTGCAACGCCTCGCGAAGCAGGGCCGAGCGTTCCTTGATTCCGGTGTAGCGGCCGGCCTGTTCCAGCAGTTCGTCGTCGAGCGTGACGGTGGTGCGCATCGGGCGTCTCCTCGATGCAATCGATAGCATCATCTGGTGCGCGATTCCATGCCGGACCCCTGCTGCATGACGCGACATGCCGCTGCGTCGGCGCCATTTGCCACCCGCGCCGGGCTGGGCGAAAAGGGCGGATAGCAGTAGGGGCAGGGCATGAGGACGATCATCGCGGCGGCATTGGTGATCACGGCGACGGTCACGGGGACGTCCACAGCGGCGTCGGCGCAGAAACGAGGCCCCGCGGAGACCGCCACCGCCGCTGCCATCGCCCGCATCGCGGCGCTCGACCGCCAAGTCAACGCCGTCATTGCCGTCGATCCGACGGCGCTGGCCGAAGCACGGTCGCTCGATCGGATGCGGCGTGCACGCGGGCCGATTTTCGGCCTGCCGGTGCTCATCAAGGACAATATCGACACGCGCGGGCCACTGCCGACCACCGCCGGCAGCCTGGCGCTCAAAACCAATGTCACCGGCCGCGACGCGCCGCTCGTCGCCCGGTTGCGCAGCGCCGGTGCCGTCATCATCGGCAAGACCAACCTGTCCGAATGGGCGAACTTCCGCGACGGCGCGTCGATTTCGGGATGGAGCGGCACCGGCGGCCAGACGCGCAACCCGCACGCTCTCGACCGCGGCCCGTGCGGATCGTCCTCGGGCAGCGGCGCCGCCGTCGCTGCCGGCATGGTGACCGCGGCGATCGGCACCGAAACCGATGGATCGATCACCTGCCCGGCCGCGATGAACGGCATCGTCGGGCTGAAGCCGACGGTCGGGCTGGTCAGCCGCCGCCATGTCGTACCGATCAGCGCCAGCCAGGACACCGCCGGGCCGATGGCTGTCGACGTCCGCACCGCGGCGCTGCTGCTGACTGCCATCGCCGGCAGCGACCCGGGCGATCCGGCCACGGCGGCGGCCGATGCCCACCGTGCCGATTATGCAGCGGCGCTCGATCCCGGCGCGCTGCGCGGCGTGCGCCTCGGCGTGCTGCGCTGGGCGACCGGCGGTTCGGCGGACGTGGCGCGGGTGTTCGAGGCGGCGCTGGCGGTGCTGAAGGCGCAGGGTGCGGTGCTGATCGATGTCGCGGAACCGGCGGGCCGCGACCGGATCGGGGCGTTGGAAACGCTGGTGTTGCTGACCGAATTCAAGGTCGGCGTCGACGCCTATCTGGCCAGCGCGGCGCCGGCGGTGACGGTGCGCAGCCTTGCCGACCTGATCGCCTTCAACCGCGCCGACGCGCGCGAACTGGGGCTGTTCGGCCAGTCGCTGCTCGAACGGGCAGAAGCGACGACGGGTCTTGCCGACCGCGATTACCAGGCAGCGCGGGCGACCTCGCTGCGCCTCGCCGGGGCCGAAGGCATCGATGCGATGCTGGCGGCCGCCGATGCAGTCGCGCTGGTCGCGCCCACAACCGGGCCGGCGCCGCTGATCGACGTGGTGCGGCGCGGCGGCGGTGGTGGCGGCATCGGCGCCGGCAGCCTTGCCGCCGTCGCTGGCACCCCGCACCTGACGGTGCCGATGGGCGCGGTGCGGGGTCTGCCGCTCGGCCTCAGTTTCCTGGGGCCGCGCTGGAGCGAGGCGCGGCTGCTCGGCCTCGGCCATGCCTATGAACAGGCGGCGCCGGCGCGGCCGCGCCCTAGTTTTGCCGTTTCGATCGAAACGACGCCGCCCGTTGCCGAACTGCTGGCCCGGCCGAAATGACGTCGCCCGCCACTGCCGCCCGCCGGCTGATCTTCGTCTACAATGCCGAAGCCGGGATCGCTGCCGGGATCATGGACAGCGTCCACAAGATCGTCTCGCCCGGCACCTATCCGTGCAGCCTGTGCGCCGTCACCTACGGCCTTGTCGGCATGCGCCGCGAGTGGCGCGACTGGCTGGCGGCGCTGCCCATTCCGGCGGTGTTCCACCATCGCGCCGACTTCAGGGAAGCCTGGCCCCTGGCTGCCGACTGGCCGCTGCCGCTGGTCGCGTTGGCACAGGGGGAACGGCTGCAATTGCTGATCGGGCCCGGGGAACTGATGGCGCTGACGACCATCGGAAGTCTGTCGGCAGCGGTTTCGGCGCGAATGGCGGCGCCATAAGGCCGGTTGCGTTCAAGTGGAGACGGCACCGGGCCGGTTCCCCCCCCCCGCCCTTGTGCAGTCGACGATCGTGCGATGTTTTGCGACAAATCGCGGGCTGGCCACCAGCTTTCGCCCTGTCATGGCGGTGTCGGAAATGTCAGATAGGTTCGTCAAGTCGGCAGGCTGATCGGCGGGGATAGTACATGGCGTCTTTTTTCGAACTGACCAATTCGCCGCCGCAGGCCAACCGGTTTCTCGATACGCTGATCGCCGATCGGGTATTCCAGCGCGGCGTTACCATCCGCTATGCCTTTTTGAATACGGAGCGCATCGCCTTCGGCGCCGATGGCGGCCGCGGCTGGACGAACAGCGGCGCCACCGCCGCGTTCGAAGGCGCACTCGGCGAATGGGCGGCGGTCGCCAATCTGAAATTTCAGCGCTGGCCGTTCACCTACAGCGGCGGGTCGCGCGACGGCATCACCTGGGTCGAAAAGCTGGAAGGGCTGGGTGCCGGCAATTCGCTGCTCGGCAGCCATGATTTTCCGGTCGATTCGGCGCAGGAGGGCAGTTTCAACATCGATCATCCCTATTGGAGCGCCGAAAACAATCGCCGCGGTGGCTATAGCTACCTGACTTTCGTGCACGAGATCGGCCATGCCATCGGCCTTGAACACCCGCATGGCGACAATCCCTTTCCGGGCGTGACCGATGAGGGCGATACCGGCGACAACGGCCTCAACACCTCGCTCTACACGGTGATGAGCTACAACGAGGCTCTGCCCAACGGCAGCCAGTCCTTCAGCCGCGGCTTCGGCTGGCAGATGACGCCGGGCGCTTTCGACATCGCTGCGGTTCAGGCGGTTTATGGTGCCAACATGGCAACGGCGGCCGGCGACACCGTCTGGCGCCTGCCCGACAGCAATATCGCCGGCACCGGCTTTGCCGCCATCTGGGATGCCGGCGGCAACGACTGGATTTCGGCCGAAGGCGTCGCGGCGCGCGTCGCCATCAACCTGAATGCCGCCACGCTGCAGAATGCACCGGGCGGCGGCGGCTGGTTGAGCCGGGTGCACGGCACCTTTGGCGGCTTCACCATCGCCAACGGCGTGACGATCGAAAACGCCCGCGGCGGATCGGATTCGGACCATATCATCGGCAACGCCGCCGCCAACCGGATCGAGGGCGGCGATGGCTTCGACGATCTGTTCGGCGGCGACGGTGACGACACGCTCGACGGCGGCAACGGCGACGACACGCTGGACGGCGGCGCGGGAAGCAACACGCTCGCCGGGGGTTTCGGAAGCGACACATACCGCGTCACCGGCCAGGGCGATGTGATCTTCGAAGCTGCCGACGATGGCATCGATACCGTTTTTGCCACTGGCAATTATTATCTCTGGGACGGTATCGAACTGCTGATGCTGCTGGAGACCGACACCGGAACCCGCGACTTTTTCGGGGTTGGCAACGGCCTCGACAATCTGATCTTCGGCAATTCCGGCAACAATCTGCTGTTGGGCGGTGCCGGCAATGACGAGATCAGCGGCGATCTCGGCAATGATGCGCTGTTCGGCGAAGCGGGCAATGATGTGCTGAACGGCGATGCCGGCATCGACTATCTGGCGGGCGGGGAGGGCAACGATACGATCGACGGCGGTGCCGATGCCGATGCGCTGTACGGCGAGGCTGGCGGCGATGAGCTGATCGGCGGGTCCAGCTTCGATACCGATATCCTGGTCGGCGGCGCCGGCGACGACACGTTGAACGGCAGTTCGGGTCTCGGCGATTACGACCTGATGGACGGCGGCAGCGGCGATGATCTGTATTTCGTCGACACGCCTGCCGATCTGACGTTCGAAGCCGCCGGCGGCGGCAGCGACCGGGTGGTCGCCGATATCGCCGGCGCCGGCTATTATCTCTACCCGCATGTCGAGAATTTGCTGCTGCGCGGTGCGACGACCTTCGGCGTCGGCAACGATCTGGCCAATTTTCTCGGCGCCGAAGCCGGCACGCAATGGCTGCTCGGCGGCGGCGGCAACGACAGCCTGGACGGCGGCGCCGGCAACGACGTGTTGTTCGGCGAAGCCGGCGCCGATGTATTCGTGTTCGTCGGAGCCAGCGGCGCCGATGTCATCGGCGATTTCCAGCCAGGCGCCGACCGCATCCGCCTGATCGGCGTGCCGATTGTCGATTTCGCGCAGCTCCGGAACGGCTTCGTCGAGAATGGCGGAACGACGGCAATAAACCTCGGCGACGGCAATTTCATCGTTCTGAACGGCGTCGCAAATTCGGCGCTGTCAGCGGGCGACTTCGTCTTCGGTTGACTTGGACCGCCGAACGGCCTTGCCAGCCGTCGCCCATCCGCCTAATGGACGCGGCTTCGCAGTCGGCAACGCCCGATGACGAAACGTCAAGAAAGCCGGAGGGGCGCGGGCATGGTGCCCCGTCAACGATCGGCACCGGAGATATCATGGCCTTTTACGAGCATATTTTCCTCGCGCGTCAGGATCTGGCACCCGCCCAGGTCGAGACGATGACCGAGGCTTTCACCAAGATCATCACCGATCTTGATGGCCGCGTTGTCGGTAACGAATATTGGGGCCTGCGCACGCTGGCCTATCGCATCGCCAAGAACCGCAAGGCGCATTACGTCATGCTCGCCATCGACGCGCCGGCGCCGGCGGTGCACGAACTGGAACGCCAGGTCGCGCTGAACGAAGACGTCATCCGCCACATGACCGTGCGCGTCGATGCCCTGCCGACCGAACCTACCGCGATGATGAAGCGCGGCGAGCGCAGCGAACGCGGTGATCGCGACGGCGGCGCGCCGCGTGGTGACCGTCCCGATCGCGGTGACCGCGGCGATCGTCCTGACCGTGGTGACCGCCCCCGCCGGGAAGACCGGCCGGCGCGCGCGTTCGCTTGAGGAGCTGAAACATGGGTCGTCCCTTCTTCCGCCGCCGCAAGTCCTGCCCGTTTTCGGGCAACAACGCGCCGATCATCGATTACAAGGACGTGCGCCTGCTGCAGGGCTTCGTGTCCGAGCGTGGCAAGATCGTGCCGTCGCGCATCACCGCCGTTTCCGGCAAGAAGCAGCGTGAGCTGGCCCAGGCGATCAAGCGCGCCCGCCACCTCGGCCTGCTGCCCTACCTCGTCAAGTAAGGAGCCGGGGCCATGGAAATCATCCTCCTCGAGCGTATCGAAAAGCTCGGCCACATCGGCGATCTCGTCAATGTGAAGCCCGGTTTCGCCCGCAACTTCCTGCTGCCGCGCGGCAAGGCGCTGCGTGCGTCGGCCGCCAACAAGGCCAAGTTCGAAGCCGACCGGGCTCGCATCGAAGCCGAAAACGCCAAGCGCCGCGACATCGCCCGCTCGGATGCCAAGGATATCGATGGCGTCACTGTCGTCATGATCCGTTCGGCATCGAATACCGGCCAGTTGTACGGATCGGTCGCAGCGCGCGACATTTCGGACGTGCTGACCGCGGCGAACCACAAGATCGCCAAGGGCCAGATCGTCCTCGATCGCCCGATCAAGGCGCTCGGCCTGCACAGCGTGCGTGTCGCGCTACACCCCGAAGTCATCGTCAACGTCAAGGTCAACATCGCCCGCTCGCCAGAAGAGGCCGAACTCCAGGCCAAGGGCGTCGATGTCACCACCGACATGTTCGAGCGTGAAGCCGCCGGCTTTACCGAGGATTTCGATCCCGACGCCGAACCGGGCACGATCCCGACCGACGATGTTGCCGAGCCGGCCGATGCCGCCGCTCCGGCCGAGACCGAAGAAGCCTGAAGCCTCGCCTTCCCCTCCCCGCTCGGGGAGGGGAATGGTGCCGGTTGTCGCCGGATACCGCCCGGCCGTGAGGGACCCGATTGGTGACTGACGAAACCCCCGAACTTGCCGTCGCCGGCGATACCGTCGCTTCGGCTGCCGATGTGCCACCCTCCGAGACCCCGCCGGACCGCCTGTCGGTCAATCCGCGCAGCGAATTTCACGCTGCCGATCTGCTGGCGCGCGGCGTCGGTATCATGTTCAACGGCACCGAACGCACCAACGTCGAAGAATATTGCGTTTCGGAAGGCTGGATCAAGGTTGCTGCCGGCGCCAGCCGCGACCGTTATGGCAATCCGCTGACCATCAAGGTCAAGGGCGACGTGAAGCCCTGGTTCAAGAGCTGAAGCACCGCTTTCGGAAGGCCGCCGACATGCGCGTGATGGTGATGGTGAAGGCGACGCAGCATAGCGAAAGCGGCATCATGCCGACCGCCGAAGCCATGGCCGAAATGCACGAATTCAACGAAGCGCTGATCGCCGCCGGGGTCATGGCTCCCGATGCCGGCGACGGCCTGAAACCGTCTTCGCAGGGCAAGCGCATCGCCTTCGATGGCACCGATCGTACGGTGATCGGCGGGCCCTTTGCCGCCACCGGCGAGCCGATCGCGGGTTTCTGGATCTGGAACGTCCGCGACATGGACGAAGCTGTGGCGTGGGCAAGGCGCTGTCCCAACCCGATGCCGGGGCCGAGCGAGATCGAAATCCGGCCGTTTTTCGAGGAAGCCGATTTCGCCTGATCGTCGCCCTTGCCACGGCCGCTGCGATCCGGCGTTGTACCGCCATGGCTGATCTGTTCGGCGACCCTGCTGCCGCCATCCCCGCAACCGACGCACCGCTCGCCGAACGGCTGCGGCCGCGCGCGCTCGGCGACATCGTCGGCCAGCAGCATCTGACCGGACCCGAGGGCCCGATCGGCCGCATGGTGGCAGCCGGCAGCCTCGCCAGCCTGATCCTGTGGGGACCACCCGGCACCGGCAAGACCAGCATCGCCCGCCTGCTCGCCGAAGCGGTCGGCCTCCGTTACGTCGGCATTTCCGCGGTATTCTCGGGCGTCGCCGACCTGAAAAAGCTGTTTGGCGAAGCTCGTGACGCGGCTTGTGCCGACCGCCGCACGCTGTTGTTCGTCGACGAAATTCACCGTTTCAATCGCTCGCAGCAGGATGGCTTTCTCGGCGTTGTGGAGGACGGCACGGTCACGCTGGTCGGCGCCACCACCGAAAACCCCAGTTTCGAGCTGAACGCCGCCCTGCTCAGCCGCGCGCAGGTGCTGGTGCTCAACCGGCTGGACGACGCAGCGCTGGCGGAACTGCTGGCGCGTGCCGAGACGCTGACCGGGCGAGCGCTCCCGATCACGGACGAAGCCCGCGCGGCGATGATCGCCGCGGCCGATGGTGATGGCCGATTCCTGATCGGCCAGGCCGAAACCTTGTTCGCCGCTGGCATCGCCACGCCGCTCGACGCGGCGGCGCTGGCGGCGTTCCTGCACCGCCGGCTGCCGGTCTACGACAAGGACGGCGACGGCCATTACAATCTGATTTCGGCGCTGCACAAGGCGCTGCGCGGGTCCGATCCCGATGCGGCGCTCTACTATCTCGAACGCATGCTCGCTGCCGGCGAACAACCGCTCTACCTGCTGCGCCGGCTGGTGCGCTTTGCCAGCGAGGATATCGGGCTGGCCGATTCGAACGCTCTTGTCGTCGCGTTGGCGGCCAAGGATGCCTATGATTTTCTCGGCTCGCCGTAGGGGGATCTGGCGATCGCCCATGCCTGCCTGTACCTGGCGACGGCGCCGAAATCGAACGCCGCCCATGTCGCCGCCAAGGCCGCGGCGAAGTCGGCGCGCGCCACCGGATCGCTGGTGCCGCCGGCGCATATCCTCAACGCGCCGACCCGGCTGATGAAGGACATCGGGCACGGCAAGGGCTATGCCTATGACCATGATGCCGAGGACGGATTTTCCGGTGCCGACTATTGGCCCGAGGGGCTCGAACCGCAGGCTTTCTACCGCCCGTCCCCACGCGGTGCCGAAGCCCGTATCGGCGAGCGCCTGGCCGAATGGGCGCGGCGGCGGGCGGCCAGGCGCGCCGGTGGGTAGCTTTCAGTCGGGCGCAACTGGATCGATCCAGCAGTCGGGATCGACGGCGACAGTGGCCGCGATGTCGGCGTCGGTCTGCGAAGTCAGTCGCGCCCAGTCCGTGGCGCCACGCTTAATCGGCCGCAAAGGCCGCACGATAGCGCGATCGCTCGCTACTATGCTCTTTTCGGGCGCTGATGATTCGGTGCCGGCCATCGCGAGCCACATATACGACGGCGACGACGATTTCACTGGCCTCGGCAGGCGGGCGCAGAATGCCGATGGCCAGATGCCGAAGTTCGCCTGCCACCACCCGGCTGGCCGCGGGGTCCAGAACTGCGTCGTCCCAGATCCCAATAGCGTCGAAGAAATCGATGCCATGCTTGCGAAGATTCGAGATCCGCTTTTTTTCATGCCATTCCAATTCCATGTCGGACCTCTGTGCAACAGAAGCCGGCAGGTCGAATACCAAGCGAAATGAAAAACGTGCTTGTTGCTGAACAATGCCTTTGCGAGGCTGAATAGCAGACTGTGTTGATGCCTCTTTTACGCTTCACCCGTTTCGTCGGCATCGACTGGTCGGGCGCCGTCGGCAGTCGGCACCCGTCGGTGCAGGTCGCGATCTGCGAATGCGGCGGTGGGGCGCCGCGGCTGGTGGTGCCCGATGGCGGTATCTGGTCGAGAACTGGCGTGCTCGATTGGCTGGGCGGCCTGTCGGGCGATGTCCTTGTCGGCATGGACGCCGGCTTCGGCTTTGCGGCGGTGCCCCCGTTCACCGGCCCGGCGCGGGACCTTTGGGCCGAAGTCGAAGCCGTCGCCGCGGCCGATCCCGATCTTGGCGGCCACAGCTTCATCGCGCACCGGCGCGACAGTTTCTGGCTCGGTGCCGCCGATGGCCCGCGCGCCGCCCGCGCCCATCTTCGCGTTACCGAAAAGGTCTATGCCGCGTCACGCCTCGGCGTGCCGACGTCGAATTTCGTGCTGCTCGGCGCGTCGCAGGTCGGCAAGGCGACGCTTTCCGCCATGCGGCTGTTGCACCGGCTCGGCTGGCCGGTGTGGCCGTTCGATCCGCTGCCTGCCGGGGGCCCGGTCATTCTCGAAATCTAGGCCCAGGCCTTTGCCCGCATGGGCGGCGTCCGCGGCAAGCTGCGCGACCGCGACGCGCTCGACGGCGTGCTGGCCATCCTGGGCAGCGCGCCGATGCCGCCGGATTTCGCCGATCGCTTTCCCGACCACGTCGGCGATGCTCTCGTCACCGCCGCCGGCCTGCGCGCCATCGCCGCCGACGCTCGCTGGTGGCACCCGGCGGCGATGACTCCGCCGGTGGCGGCGGTGGAAGGCTGGACGTTCGGGGTGATCTGACGGGAAGTAGTGCCTCCGGCGGCAAGATGCAGCCGCCGGAGGCCCGGTTCCTGCACCCTCCCCATTATCGGCATATTGTTCTACGACAACGCGCATGACCTCTCCCCTGCTTTTCGTTGCCGTCGGTGGCGGCGCCGGTGCCGTGCTGCGCTACCTTGTCGGTCGCGCGCTGCCGGTGCTCGGTGCCGGCTTTCCGCTCGGCACCTTTGCCGTCAACATCGCCGGCGGCCTCGCCATGGGGCTGCTCGCCGGCTGGCTGTCGCGTGGCGGCGGCGAACCGGCGCGGTTGCTGCTCGGCACCGGCTTGCTCGGCGGCTTCACGACGTTTTCGGCGTTCAGTCTGGAACTTGCGGTGATGGTCGAGCGCGGCGCGCTGGTCATGGCCGGCGGCTATGCGCTGGCCTCGGTGCTCCTCGCCACGCTGGCGGTGTTCGCCGGCCTGATGGTCGCTCGCTGATGCCGACAGCCATCATCGCCGAGGATGACGACGGCATCCGCCTCGATCGCTGGTTCCACCGCCACGCGACGGAGATCAGCTTCAACATCGTCTCGCGCTGGTCGAAAACCGGCGCGGTGCGGCTGGATGGCGCCAAGGCCGGCCCCGGCGACCGCATTGCCGCCGGCCAGACGCTGACCTGGCCGGAAGCCATCCCCGAACCCGCGGCGCCGCGACCGGTGCCGGCCGAGCGCCCCCCGCTCAGCCCCGAACAGATCGAATATGCGCAAAGCCTGGTCATCCACCGGGACCAACACGCGCTGGTCATCAACAAGCCGCCGGGCCTGGCGACGCAGGGCGGCAGCGGCATCACCACCCATGTCGACGGCCTGCTCGATGCGCTGCAGTTCGATGCCGCCAGCCGCCCGCGGCTGGTACACCGGCTCGACAAGGATACTTCGGGCGTGCTGCTGCTGGCGCGCACGGCGCGTGCCGCAGCGTTCTTCGCCAAGGCCTTCGCCAGCCGCGATGCCCGCAAAAGCTATTGGGCGCTGACGCTCGGCGTTCCCGATGTCTATGCCGGCGATATCGACGCGCCATTGGCCAAACAACCCGGAACGGGCGGCGAAAAAATGCACGTCGATCCCGAGACTGGCCTGAAAGCCCGCACCCGCTATCGCATGATCGACAAGGCCGCCGACCGCGCCGCCTGGATCGAGTTCATGCCGTTGACCGGCCGCACCCATCAGATCCGAGTCCACGCCGCCGCCATCGGGCACCCCATCGTCGGCGATGCCAAATATGGCGGCAAGGAAGCCTTTCTGACCGGCGGCATTTCGAGGAAATTGCACCTCCACGCCCGCCGCCTGCGCATCGACCTGCCCGACGGCGGCAAGCTCGACGTGACTGCCGACCTGCCCGGCCATATCGCCGACAGCTTCCGCATGCTCGGCTTCGATCCGGTGCTGGGGGAGCCGCTGGACGAAACCCCGCCGCCACCGCCGAAAAAGGCCCCGCGCCGGCTGTCGAGCGCAACAAGCGGCAACCGGCGCGGGGAGCGGCGCTCGCGGGGGCAGCGGTAGGGGGAGAAGGGGCCTCCGGCGGCTGGGGCCGTGGGCCCCAGACCCAGTTTTGTTGTGGGCTGCCACTACTGTATGGCAGCGCCGAAAAGTGCCTCGATCGCAGTAGACACGGTGTAGGTATTGCTGCGGTCTGATGATGACTTCTGCACCTTCGGAAAACCAGTTCCCAGCCTGAGGCCCCAGCCGCCGGAGGCCCCCTTACCTTAAAACTTCCCGCGCAGTTCGAAGCCGATGATGCGGGGATCGTTGATGACGCCGGTCAGATTGTTGAAGTCGATGCCATAGATGTTCTGGATGCGGTTGGTGATGTTGCGGGAGAATACCGCGGCTTCGAGGCCGCTGGCGAAGCGGTAGCCGACGCGCAGGCCGCCTTCGAGCAGGGCTTTGCCGCGGAATTCGCGGGCGGTGTACAGGAAATAGTTGATTTCGCTGCGATAGGCCCAATCGGTGAACAGGAAGATTTCGTCTTCGCCGACCGGCACTGCATAGCGAAGGGTTGCGTTCGCCGTGAAGCGCGGAGCCTGCGGCAAGTCGTTGCCGTCGATCAGCGCGAGGCCGGCGGCGTTGAGGCGGTTGGTGACGGTGCAGACCCCCGAACCGCAGGTGCCGACGGCCAGCGTCGGGTCCTGGATTTCGGTGAAATTATAGCTGCCGGAGGCGGTGATTTCGAGGTTTTCGATCGGGCGGGCCGAAAGCTCGGCTTCGATGCCATAGGCAATGGCGCGGTTCGCGTTGAGCAGGCGGGCCGAGTTGCTGGTGCCGCCGACTGCCGTCAGCTGGATGTTCTTCGTGCGGCTCCAATAGCCGGTCAGGTCGAAACGCAGCGTCTTGGCATCGTTCTGCGTCTTGATGCCGGCTTCGCCTGAAAACGTCGTCTGCGCCGCGGCCGTCGACGGCACGCTGCCGAACAGCACGCGATCCTGGATCGCCGGGCCGAGGTAACCGGTGGCGACGCGGGCGTAGACGTTGATATTGTCGTTGGCGACCCAGGTAGCGCTGACGTCCCACGAGACATTGTCGCCCGAAACCCGCGTCGTCACCGGCAGCACGACGCCGGGGGTGAGCGCGAAGCCGGCGGTGGTGCCGCCGACCAGATCGGTCTTGTTGTCCTTGGAATAGCGGACGCCGGCGCGGACGGTGAAGTCCGGCGACACCTTGTATTCGCCCGAGGCGAAGATGCCGAAGTTCTTGTTGCTGTTCTGGTGGAAGATGTTCTGGTACGACGTCGTCGAATTCAGGAAGAACGCCGTTTCGTTGTAAAACAAATCCTGCGTGAAATAATAGGCGCCGATTTGGCCGATGAAGCCGCCCATGTCTTCAGTGACGAAGCGCAGTTCCTGGCTGATTTCCTGCGGACGCGTGCGGCCGCCGGTATTGACATCGAACAGCGCGACGTTGAGGCCGAGCGGCGGGAAGCGATAGATGTTGCCGCCATCGATGTCGCCGGTGCTTTCGACATTCGACTTTTCATAGCCGGTTACCGAATAGAGCGTGCCGACGCCGTCGATCTTGTAGTCCCAGCGAAAATTGACGCCGAACGAGGCCAGCGACTGGCTGGTGATACCGTCCAATGCAATGCGGTCGGGGCGGAAGCCGGCGACGAGATTGTTGGTGCCCTGTTGGATGATGCCGGCACGGAACAGCCGCGGCGTGCCGCGCAGGTCGCGAGCGTGGATGTTGAGCAGCGCGTTGAAGTTGGTCGATTCATAGCCGATCTGCAAGCGGCCGGCGACATCGGCATAGCCTTCCAGCTTGCCCTTGGCGCGGCCGCTGGTGGCCGTGTTCAGCACCCAGTCGTCGCGGCGCTGCAGCAGGCCCGACGCGCGGACCGAAAAGCCGCCGCCGATCGGGCCGCCCAATGCGGCTTCGAGGTTGACGGTGTTGTAGGTTGCCCAGGATGCGCTGGCGTGGCCCGAGAAAGTGTCGGTCGGCTTGGCCGATTCGATCTTCACGACACCGGCGGGGGTGTTGCGGCCGAACAACGTGCCCTGCGGCCCGCGCAGCACCTGGACGTTGGCGACATCGAACACCGGGAACGATTTCAAGAACGGGCTTTCGAGCGCGACATCGTCATAGACGACCGAAACCGGCTGGGCGGCGTTGGGATCGAAATCCGGATTGCCGAGACCGCGGATGTAGAAGCGCGGGAAGGTGCGGCCGAACGACGATTCGATCAGCAGGCTGGGCACGCGGCCCGACAGGAACCGAATATCGAGGCCCGAGGAATTGAGCACATCGAGCTTTTCGCCGCCAAGCACCGATACGGCGACCGGCACGTCGCGCGCGTCTTCGGCGCGGCGGCTGGCGGTGACGACGATCTCGCCGAGGCCCTTGTCCTCTTCCGCACCGGCTTCGGCAGCCGCGGTTTCGGCCTCGGTGGCGGTGGCAAGGCCCGGCATCGCCAGCGCGGCGAACGAAACGGCAATCAGCAACGGCAGGCGGTGGCGGCCCATCAGACGATCATTCACGATGCTTTTCCCAATTATGGTTGCGCGGGGTTCATCCGGAACACTGGCGCCCGCAGGCACGTTGCCGGGCTCCGTAACAGGTCGGTAACGGCCTGCAACCGCACCGTCACAAATTGTCGGGAGTGTTGCGCGAATGTTGCGCTGCGGCGCGGGGCGGCGCCTCAGGTTGCCATCCGCAGCAGCGTTTCGACGCGGTCGGCTTCGGCCGCCGGCTTGTCGGTCCGGATGCGCGAAATGCGCGGAAACCGCATGGCGAGGCCCGATTTGTGGCGTTTGGACGCGTGGATCGAATCGAAGGCGATTTCGAGCACCAGCGCCTTTTCGACCTCGCGGACGGGGCCGAAGCGCGCGACCGTGTTGGCGCGGACGAACTTGTCGAGCATCGCGAGCTCGGCATCGGTGAAGCCGCTGTACGCCTTGCCGACCGGCGACAGCTGCCCGTCGTCGGTCCA
>JBBQWE010000049.1:0-18997 GCA_038210855.1 Sphingomonadales bacterium
GCGCCGCTGTTCACCGACCAGTCGACCGAAAGCGCCATCCTCGTCACCGGCATCAAGGTCATCGATCTGATCGCGCCCTATGCCAAGGGCGGCACGAGCGGGCTGTTCGGCGGCGCCGGCGTCGGCAAGACCGTGCTGATCCAGGAACTGATCAACAACATCGCCAAGGGCCATGGCGGCACCAGCGTGTTCGCCGGCGTCGGCGAGCGCACCCGCGAAGGCAACGACCTCTATCACGAATTTTTGGAAGCCGGGGTCATCGCGTCGGACGCCGATGGCAAGCCCACGTCCGTCGGCTCCAAGGTCGCGCTGGTGTTCGGCCAGATGAACGAGCCGCCGGGCGCCCGCGCTCGCGTCGCCCTGTCGGGCCTGACCAACGCCGAATATTTCCGCGATGTCGAAGGCCAGGACGTGCTGTTCTTCGTCGATAACATCTTCCGCTTCACCCAGGCCGGTTCGGAAGTGTCGGCGCTGCTCGGCCGCATCCCCTCGGCGGTCGGCTATCAGCCGACGCTCGCCACCGACATGGGCGCGCTGCAGGAACGCATCACCTCGACCAACAAGGGCTCGATCACTTCGGTGCAGGCGATCTATGTGCCGGCCGACGATCTGACCGACCCGGCGCCGGCGACTTCGTTCGCCCACCTCGATGCGACGACGACGCTCAGCCGCGCCATCGCCGAACTGGGCATCTATCCGGCGGTCGATCCGCTCGATTCGACCAGCCGTGTTCTGGAACCGCGCACCGTCGGCGAGGAACATTACGCCGTTGCCCGTTCGGTTCAGGAAGTGCTGCAGAAGTACAAGAGCCTGCAGGACATCATCGCCATCCTGGGGATGGACGAGCTTTCGGAAGACGACAAGCTGATCGTCGCGCGGGCTCGCAAGATCCAGCGCTTCCTCAGCCAGCCGTTCCACGTCGCCGAAATCTTTACCGGCATCCCGGGCGTGTTCGTCGATGTTGCCGACACCATCAAGGGCTTCAAGGGCATCGTGGCCGGCGAATATGACCATCTGCCGGAAGCAGCCTTCTACCTCGTCGGCACCATCGAAGACGCGGTTGCCAAGGCCCAGAAGCTGGCAGCGGAAGCGGCGTAACAACTCCCCTCCCGCTTGCGGGAGGGGACGGGGGTGGGCGCTGCCTGCGCCCGAGACACATTCCGGGGGACGTTACCCCCAACCCGACCCATTCCGCCAGCGGGAGGGGAGAAGGAAGATTGACATGGCCGAAATGCTCAACTTCGAACTCGTCTCCCCCGAACGGCTGCTGTCGTCGGGCAAGGTCGCCATGGTCGTGGTGCCGGGCGCCGAGGGTGACTTCGGCGTGCTGCCCGGCCATGCGCCGATGATGTCGACCATCCGCCCCGGCGCCATTGCCATCTATGAAACCGATGGCCCGGCACCGACGCGGCGCATCTTCGTCGATGGCGGGTTCGCCGAAGTCACGCCGCAGGGGCTGACGATCCTGGCCGAAGCCGCGACTCCGGTCGGCGATATCGATCCGGCCCGGGTCGCTGCCGACCTTGCCGCCGCCCGCAGCGCCGGCGACGAGCGCGCCATCGCCCGCCTGGAAGCGATGCAGGCCGCGGTGGTCAACTGAAACCGGCCGGCCATCGGCGGCGCCGCTGCCGCATCAGATGCCGATGCGTTCCGTCGTGATCCAGTCGGCCAGGCCGGCAAGGCGACGGAACTCCGTGGTCAGCGCCGTTCCGGCTTCGCCGCCGAGGTCGCGCTCGAACTCCGCGATATCGGCAATGTCCAGCACCGCGACATAGGCCGCCGGCGCCGCATCATCGCTGCCGAGCTGCCCGGTGGTGCGCAGCAATTCGAAATCCACCACCGACACCAGCGCGCGGATGCCGGGCAGATAGTCGCTGCGCGTCCAATCCTCGAAAGCCTCGATAGCGGTTTCCGGTTTCAGGGTGACGAGGCCGATGATACGCATGATGTGCTCCTTTGCCGTCATAAACGTGCCAGCAAGGCAGATCGCTGCATCTTAACGGCGTCGAACAAAGCTTCTATGATAAGTCGCCGGCGGCGTTGCCCGGAAACGGAGTATCTGATGCGCAAGACCCCGATGTTCGTCGCGCTGGCCCTGGCATCGGGCCTGGCCGGCATCGCCGCGGCGCAGCAGGCGACCGAACCCGCCGCGACGACGGCAGCCGAGGCGCGTCCAGCAACGGCGGGCGAAGCGCCCGCGTCGCCGGTGCTTTCGACGCTGAAGCCGATCCGGTCCGGCGACGGCAGCCAACCGCGGCAGCGCCTGGTGACGGTGTTCGGAACCGAACAATGCCCCAAGCCGTCCTCGCCCGACGAAGTCGTCGTCTGCGCTCGACTGCCCGAAGCCGAAGTCTATCGCATTCCCAAGCCGCTGCGCCAGGCCAACAACCGGGTCAGCCCGTTCCAGGCCAATCGCAACCTGTTGCTGGGCGACATGGCGGGCGGCGCCGGTGGAGCGATCGGTTCGTGCACCACCGTCGGCGGCAGCGGCGCCATTGGCTGCACCACGCGGCAGATCGATGATTGGGCCCGCGATCGCGCCGGCCGCATGGGCGCGACGACCGAAACCCCGGACAAATGAGCGAAGCGGCTTTCGGCGGCCGGAGCCTCGGGCTCCCGCCGCCGAACGCTGCTCAGCCGCGCAGCGGCCGCACGGTCGGCGGCCGATCGGGCTTGGCAGGGTCGAACGTCACCCGCACCGTTTCGCCACTGTTGCCGGGGAAGTTGGTGAAGATGGCGGTCACCAGATTGGGCACCAGGCGAGTGAGGTTGTTCGACGTGCTGATGGTTTCGGCGCGGCCTTCGAACACGCTCTGGCGATCGGCGGCGCGGCTGATCTTCATCGCAACCTGGCTGTTGTACTGCGTCACCGAATAGACTTCGGGACCGAAGCCGCCGCCCCAGCCGCCGAAGCCACCGCCATAACCGCCGAAGCCGCCCCAATAGGGGTTCCAGCCGAACCGACCGAAGCCGCCATAGCCGCCGAAGCCACCATAGCCGAAACCGCCCCAGCCACCGCCGAAGCCGCCCCCGAAACTGCCGGGCCGGGTCTGCACCTTCTCGCGCGGCGGACCGACAGTGTAATCGAGCTGCACGATCAGGTCGGGCTGGGCATCCGCCTCGCGATAGCCGGCCGCGACAAGGCGCTGGCGAACCAGATCGGCATAGCTGGCGAATTCCAGCCCGCCCTTGTCGGCGTCACGCGGTTCGATTCGGAAGCTCTGGCCACCGGGCGGTGGCAGCATCTGGAAACGCGCCACGCGCGCTTCAAAGGTAGGTGCGCAGCCGGCGGCAGCGAGCAACAGGACCGGAAGAACGATACGCGCGGCAAACTTGGTCATGGCAGAATCCCGATGGTGCTTCGAAGACATGGGGTCCCGGATGGCATTTGCCAAGTTAATCGCCACTGAACCCGACCGGTTGCCGTCGGCGCGGCGGTCAGTCGCGGAAGCCCACGGCCCGATGAACAGCGTCCAGCACCGGTTCGGCAATGGCGCGAGCCCGGGTGGCGCCGCCGGCCAGCACCGCATCGAGTGCCGTGTCGTCGTGCCGCAACGCGTTGAAGCGCGCGGTGATCGGCGCGATCGTCGCCACCATCGCATCGGCCAGCGCCGGTTTGAACTGGCCGAAGCCCTGCCCGCCATACGCCCCCAGCACCTCGTCGATGCTCGCTCCCGTCAGCGCCGCCATCAGCCCGACGAGGTTGGCGGCTTCCGGCCGGCCGGCGAGCCCGGCGGCTTCGCTGGGCAGCGGCTCCGGATCGGTCCTGGCGCGCTTGATCTTCTGGGCGATGGCGTCGGCATCGTCGGTCAGGTTGATCCGCGACGCATCGCTGGGATCGGATTTCGACATCTTGGCACTGCCGTCGCGAAGCGACATCACCCGCGTCGCCGGGCCTTCGATGACCGGTTCGGGCAGCGGAAACAGCTCCACGCCGAAATCATTGTTGAACTTGGCGGCGATGTCGCGGGCCAGCTCGAGGTGCTGCTTCTGGTCGTCGCCCACCGGCACATGGGTGGCGCGATAGGCAAGGATGTCGGCTGCCTGCAGCACCGGATAGGTGTAGAGGCCGACGCTGGCGCCCTCGCGGTCCTTCCCCGCCTTGTCCTTGAACTGCGTCATGCGGTTCAGCCAGCCGACCCGCGCCGTGCACATCAACACCCAGGCAAGCTCGGCATGAACGCGTACATGGCTCTGCGCGAACAGGATGCACCGCTCCGGATCGAGGCCGCTGGCGAGCAGCGCCGCCGTCATCTCGCGGATGCCGCGGCGCAAGCTTGCCGGATCCTGCGCCACGGTGATGGCGTGCAGATCGACGACGCAGAAGATCGATTCATGGGCGTCCTGCATCGCCACCCAGTTGCGGATGGCGCCAAGATAATTGCCGAGGGGAAGGTTGCCGGTCGGCTGGATACCGGAAAAGACACGAACGGGCTTGGGAATGGCGGGGTTCATGGTCGGCCCTTGCGCGAGAGACGGCTGCGGATGTCGGCGAGGCTGAACAGGCCGAGCGCTCGCGCCGCCGCCAGATAGGCGAGACCGCCACTGCCGATCAACAGCGCCAGCGCCAGCGCGCGCGTCGCCAGGCTGCCCGCGGTATAGGGCAGCACCCGCGGCCCCAGCGCCAGCAGCACCGCGACCATCGCTGCCGCTGCCAGCAGCAGGCGCGGCAGCGTTCGGGCCAGCCGCGCATCGATGGCATAATGGCCGCGCGCGCGCAGCACCCACCACAGCGCCGCGGCGTTGACCCAGGCAGCGAGCGCCGTCGACAGGGCGATGCCGACATGGCCGAAACGCCAGATCAGCAGCAGATTGCCGGCGAGGTTCACCAGCATCGATGCCACCGCGATGCGCACCGGCGTCCGCGTGTCCTGCCGGGCATGAAAGCCCGGAGTCAGCACCTTGATGAGCACATAGGCCGGCAGACCGAGCGAGAAGGCCGCCAGAGCATCGGCCGTGGCAAGCGCATCGGCAGCAGTGAACCGCCCGAATTCCAGCAAGCCGCGGATGATCGGCAGCGCCGACACCGTCAGCGCCGCCGCAGCCGGCAGGGTGAGCAGCAGCACAAGTTCGATGGCGCGGTTCTGGCCGTGCGTCGCCGCCGCGACTTCACCAGCACCCAACTGCCGCGACATCGCCGGCAACAGCGCCGTGCCGACTCCGATGCCGATCAGCCCCAATGGCAGCTGGTTCAACCGATCGGCGTAATAAAGGTAGCTGACCGCGCCCTCGGGCAGGAAGCGCGCCGCCAGCGCCGTCGAGACCAGCAGGTTGAACTGCACCGCTCCGGCACCAAGCGCTGCCGGCGCGATGATCGCCAGCATCTCGCGCACCCGCCGCGACAGCCGCGGCCAGCGCAGCCGCAACCGGATATCGGCACGCGCACACGCCCAGAGCAGCCACAGGAACTGCAGGATGCCGGCCAGCGGGACGCACAGCGCCTGCACCCGCGCCGCGGCGACCGGATCGTCACCGCGCGCCAGCAGCAGGCCGGCGATCAGCGCCAGGTTCAGCAGGATCGGCGCGGCCGCATTGACCCAGAAACGCCCGATCGAATTGAGGATGCCGCCCATCAGCGACACGAGGCTGATCAGCATCAGATAGGGAAAGGTCAGCCGGGTGAAATCGACCGCCAGCGCGAACTTGGCCGGATCGGCATCGGGAAAGCCACCGGTCAGCGCCCAGACCACCGGCGCAGCGAAGGCCACCATCACGACGGTAAACAGCGCCAGCAACGGCAGCAGCACGGCCAGCACGTCCTCGGCAAAGCGCCGGGCGCCGCGCATTTCGCCGCCATCGGCGCCGATCTGCCGGTTGAACATCGGCACGAACGCCGCCGAAAACGCGCCCTCGGCGAACAATGCACGAAACAGATTGGGCAGGCGAAAAGCGATCAGGAAGGCATCGGCAGCCATGCCGGCGCCGACGAAGCGCGCCATCAGCACATCGCGGAGAAAACCGGCAATGCGGCTGACCAGCGTGAGGCCGCCGATCGTCGCCGCCGCGCGGAGAAGCGCCATCTGCTACGCGCCGATTTCAAGCAAGGGGGCCGCGGCAAAGCCGCGTCCTGACCTCGGATCGGTTCGCCCGACTTGCGGTCGGGCACCCGCCGGCCGGGCTCGCTGCAGCTCGCGCGCAGTTCGGCGTTTGCTGCGCAAACCCCTCACTGCACACAGCCGCGCTGCGCTTCAAGCATTCCCGGCCGTGGCGCCGCCCTGCTGCTGCGCCATGTACAGCGCCGCAAAGTCGATCGGATCGAGCATCAGCGGCGGGAAGCCGCCATCGCGGACGGCATCGGCAACGATGCGGCGCGCGAAGGGGAAGATGATACGCGGCGCTTCGATGATCAGGAACGGTTCCAGCGCTTCATCGGGAACGTTGCTGAGGCCGAACAACGCACCGTACAGCAGTTCGATGACAAAGGCCGTCTGGCCATCGACATCGGCCTTGGCGCTGATCTTCAGTTCGACTTCGAACATGTTCTCCGCACCACGGCGGGCGTTGACACCGACGTTGACGTCGATACGCGGCGCCTCGGTCCACTGCAGCGACTGCGGCGCGTTCGGGTTTTCGAAGCTGAGATCCTTCACATATTGCGTCAGGATCGCAACCTGCGGCAGCGGCTCCAGCCCGCCATCGGGGCCCGGGACAGTGATCGTGCCATCGGTGGTCAAGTCATCGGCCATTGCGGGCTCCGGAACAGGCGTTTGAAGGGGTCGCGCCAGCTAGCATCCTGCCCATGACGGTGCAATCAGCCGCGGGCCGCTCGACGGGATCAATCGGCGTCGTCGTAGATTTCGACCGGGCCCGAATCCTGGCCCTTGGCGCTGGTGTCGCGATCGACGAATTCCACGATGGCCATCGGCGTGGCGTCCGAACGGCGGATGCCGGCCTTGACGATGCGGATATAGCCGCCCTGACGTTCGGCGTAGCGCGGCGCCAGTTCGTCGAACAGCTTGACCAGCTGCGTGTCGTCCTGAAGCCGGGCATGGGCGAGACGGCGATTGCTGAGGCCGCCGTGCTTGGCCAGCGTCACCAGCTTTTCGACATAGGGGCGAATTTCCTTCGCCTTGGGAAGCGTCGTGGTGATCTGTTCGTGCTTGATCAGCGCGGCGGCCATGTTGCGGAACATGGCGAGGCGGTGGGTGCTGGTCCGGCCGAGTTTGCGATGGGCATTGCGATGGCGCATTGGGTGTCTCCGTTCGTCAGGGGGCCGTGCGAGGTACCCCGTGCCTGGCTGGTTTGCGGGTCAGCCGATGCCCCGTGCTTCTTATCTGCCGGGTGGCCGCGGCAAAGCCGCGTCCGTGACGTTGAACGGGTTCGCCGAACCTGATGTTCGGCGCCCCGCCAGCCGGCCTTGCGCCTGTCGGCGCCGATGCTTCGATTGCTGCGCAATCGGCGCATCGCCGCTCGCGGCGCTGCGTCAGAACTCCTGTTCGAGCTTCTTGGCCATTTCCTCGATGTTCTCGGGCGGCCAGCCCGAGATTTCCATGCCGAGGCGCAGCCCCATGTGGCTGAGCACTTCCTTGATCTCGTTCAGCGACTTGCGGCCGAAATTCGGGGTGCGCAGCATCTCGCTCTCGGACTTCTGAACCAGATCGCCGATATAGATGATGTTGTCGTTCTTCAGGCAGTTCGCCGAACGGACGCTAAGCTCCAGCTCGTCGACCTTCTTCAGCAGGAAGCGGTTGATGACCGTGTTGTCGTCAACTTCGATCGGGCCGCCGACGTCCTTCACCGGCGCTGCCACCGTCGTCACATTGTCTTCGAAATTGACGAACAGCTGCAACTGGTCCTGCAGGATCTTGGCGCCATAGGCGAGGGCGTCCTCGGGCGTGACACTGCCATCGGTTTCGACGTTGATCGTCAGCTTGTCGTAATCGAGCTCCTGGCCGACGCGAGTGTTGTCGACCTTGTAGCTGACCTGGCGCACCGGCGAGTACAGCGCATCGACCGGGATCAGCCCGATCGGCGCATCGGCCGGACGGTTGGCGCTGGCCGGGACATAGCCCTTGCCGGCCTCGACGGTCAGTTCCATGTTGAGCGTCGCGCCCTCGTCGAGCGTGCAGATGACGAGGTCCTTGTTCATGACCTCCATGTCGCCGGTAACGGCGATCTGGCCAGCGGTGACTTCGCCGGGGCCGGTGGCCGTCAGATGCACACGCTTGGCCGTATCGCCGGCCATGCGGATGGCGACCTGCTTGATGTTCAGCACGATGTCGGTCACGTCCTCGCGAACGCCGGTCAGGCTCGAGAATTCGTGCAGCACGCCATCGATCTTGATGGCGGTTACTGCGGCACCCTGCAGCGACGACAACAGTACGCGGCGCAGCGCGTTGCCGAGCGTAAGCCCGAAACCGCGTTCCAGCGGTTCGGCGACGAAGCTGCCCTTGCGGCGGGCATCGGCGGTCGGGCGGGGTTCCAGCCGGTTCGGCTTCTTCAGTTCGGTCCAGTTCTTGGCGATGACGGCCACAGGCTCACCTCTCGATTGGGACCAATCCGGATCGTCACCCGGCTGGCCCCCAATGCAGTCTTGAAACGGCGAAAGCCGCGCCCGGGGGCGAACGCGGCAACGAAACTAGGGCGTCAAACGCGCCGGCGCTTCGGAGGCCGCACGCCGTTGTGCGGTATCGGGGTCACGTCGCGGATCGCGGTGATCTGGAAACCGACCGCCTGCAACGCGCGCAGCGCCGATTCGCGGCCCGATCCCGGACCGCGCACTTCGACTTCGAGGGTGCGGACGCCGTGTTCGGCGGCCTTCTTGCCCGCGTCCTCGGCGGCCATCTGGGCAGCGAACGGCGTCGACTTGCGCGAGCCCTTGAACCCCATGGTACCGGCCGAAGACCAGGCAATCGCATTGCCCTGGGCGTCGGTGATGGTGATCATGGTGTTGTTGAAGCTGGCGTTCACGTGGGCGACGCCGGATGTGATGTTCTTGCGCTCACGGCGCTTGATGCGAGCAACTTCGCGGGCCATCGTTTCAGTCCTTATCAGGCAGGCAGCAGTTCAACCAAAAGAGAGAAGCGGATTACTTCTTCTTGCCGGCGATCGGCTTGGCCTTGCCCTTGCGAGTGCGGGCGTTGGTGTGGGTGCGCTGGCCGCGAACCGGCAGGCCCTTGCGGTGACGCAGGCCGCGATAGCATGCGAGGTCCATCAACCGCTTGATGTTCATCTGCGTCTGGCGGCGAAGGTCACCCTCGACGGTCAGTTCGCGGTCGATCTTCTCGCGAATCGACAATACCTCGGCGTCGGTCAGGTCCTGCACGCGGCGTTCCGGTGGGAAGCCGAGTTCGGCCGACAAGCGACTGGCGGTGGTGCGGCCGATGCCGTGGATGTAGGTCAGCGCGATCTCGACGCGCTTGTTGGTCGGGATGTTAACACCCGCGATACGTGCCACGCAGCAATTCCTTCCATGCTCCACGGGGCGCGCGGGCAACGCACCCCATCTCAAAGCAAAAATCGAGGCCGCACAAGGCGCCCCGACAGGCCATCCGGTTAAGCGGAAGCGAGGCAGCTAGAGCCGCCCCGCCGACAAGTCAAGATATTTGTCGCAATATTGCCGCAGCCGCGCGGCGAGCGCGATCAGGCGTCGATGATCGTGTCGATCGCCGCCGCAACGGCATCCATGTCGGCCATGCCATCGACGCGATCGACGATGCCCATCGCCTCATAGTGCGGGAGGATCGGCGCGGTCTTGGCGCGGTATTCGGCCATGCGCGTGCGCACCGTTTCGGCATTGTCGTCGGGGCGCCGCTTGAACGCGGTACCGCCGCAGACGTCGCAGACGCCGGCCACTGCCGGCAGCTTGTAGCGATCATGATAGCCTTCACCGCAACTGCCGCAGGTGAAGCGCCCGGTGATGCGATCGACCAGGGCTTCCTCGTCGACAATCAGTTCGATGACGTGGTGCAGCGTCAGCCCCTTGGCGCCGAGCATCGCGTCGAGTTCCTGCGCCTGCGCCGGCGTGCGCGGATAGCCATCGAGGATGAAGCCGGCACGGGCGTCATCGGCATCCAATCGCTCGCTGAGGATGCCGTTGACGATGGCATCGGAAACCAGTTCGCCGGCGTCCATCACCTTCTTGGCAGCCATGCCGATCGGCGTGCCGGCGGCAACGGCAGCGCGCAACATGTCACCGGTGGAAAGCTGGACAAGACCCCGCTGCTTGACGAGGCGGCCGGCCTGGGTGCCCTTGCCCGCCCCCGGCGGACCCAGAAGAATGAGATTCAACGCCGATTGCCCCGCAGTTTCGATTTCTTGATTAGGCCCTCATATTGATGGGCAAGCAAGTGGCTCTGGATCTGCGCGACGGTATCCATTGTGACATTGACAACGATGAGAAGCGACGTTCCGCCCAGAGCAAGGCCGGTGCCGAGCCGCGCCGACAGGAATTCCGGCAGCAGGCAAATGACCGTCAGATAGGCGGCACCGATGACGGTGATGCGGGTGAGCACATAATCGAGATATTCGGCGGTACGCTGACCGGGGCGAATGCCCGGCACGAACCCGCCGTACTTCTTGAGGTTCTCCGCCGTCTCCTCCGGGTTGAAGACAACCGCGGTGTAGAAGAAGCTGAAGAAGATGATGCCCAGCGCATAGAGCGCCATGTAGAGCGGCGCGCCGTGCTGCAACGCCTGGGTGACGGTCAGCAGCCATTCCGGCCCATCGCCGCCCTGCGCCGCGAACTGTGCGATGGTGAGCGGCATCAGCAACAGCGACGATGCGAAGATCGGCGGAATGACACCGGCGGTGTTGAGCTTCAGCGGCAAGTGGCTCGAATCACCCTGGAACTGGCGGGTGCCGACCTGGCGCTTGGGATATTGGATCAGGATGCGACGCTGGGCGCGTTCCATCAGGCAGATGAAGGCGATCGTCGCCAGCGCGATGATCGAGATGAACAGCAGCGCCACCGGCGAAATCGCGCCGGTGCGCGCCTGTTCGAACAACTGGCCGATGCTGGTCGGCAATGCCGAGACGATACCGGCCATGATGATCAGCGAAACGCCATTGCCAATCCCGCGGCTGGTGATCTGTTCACCCAGCCACATCAGGAACATGGTGCCACCGATCAGCGTTATGACGGTGGTGATGCGGAAGAACGCGCCGGGATCGATGACGGCGGAAATGCCCTGCGTTGCCCCCCAGCTTTCCAGCCCGACGGCGATGCCATAGCCCTGGACGGCAGTGAGGAACACCGTGCCATAGCGGGTATATTGGTTCAGCGTCTTGCGGCCTGCCTCGCCTTCCTTCTTCAGCGCCATGAAGCTGGGGATCAGGCTGGTCAGCAGCTGCACGATGATCGACGCAGTGATGTAGGGGGTGACGCCCAGCGCGATCAGGCTCATGCGTTCGAGCGCACCGCCCGAGAACATGTTGAAGAAATCGAGGACGCCGCCCTTGGTCTGGCTGAACAGGGAATTCAGCGCCGCCGGGTCGATCCCCGGCAACGGCACGAACGAGACGAGACGAAAGACGACCAGCGCGCCGAGGGTGAACCACAGCCGCTTCTTGAGCTCGGTGGCTTTGGAGAAATTCGCGAAGCTGAGCTGCGCGGCCATCTGTTCGGCGGCTGAGGCCATGGACGTCCGATCCGATGTGGGGCTTGCAGGCTAGATAGGCGGGCACCGATACGATTGCCAGCCCGGGACCGGCCAAGCACGTGCCGGCCGGCGGCCCGGCAGTGGGGCGCGCCGTCGTGCCTCGCTTACTTGGCAGCCTTGGCAGCGCGGGCTGCGGCGCGAGCCGCCCTGGCTTCGTCCTTCGACAGCGGCTCGGGCTTGGGCGCCGGCAGTTCGATGCTGCCACCTGCGGCTTCGACCGCAGCGCGCGCCGATGCAGTGACACCGGCGATCCTGAGCGACACCTTGGCCGTCAGGCTGCCCTTGCCGAGCAGGCGGACGCCGTCGCGGGTGTGGGTCAGAATGCCCGACGCCTTCAGCGTTTCGGCATCGATCACCTGGTCGGCATCGATGCGGCCGGCAGCGATCGCCGCCTGCAGCGTGCCGAGGTTCAGCTCGCTGAATTCCTTGGCGAAAATGTTGTTGAAACCGCGCTTCGGCAGCCGCATGTGCAGCGGCATCTGGCCGCCTTCGAAGCCCTTGATCGACACGCCCGAACGGCTCTTCTGGCCCTTCTGGCCGCGCCCGGCGGTCTTGCCGAGGCCGGAGCCGATGCCGCGGCCGACGCGGACGCGCTTGACGCGAGCGCCGGGATTGTCGTGGAGGTCGTTGAGCTTGGTGGTCATGGGATGCACTCGCTTTCGCTTTGGGCGCGCAAAAAGGAAAGACCCCGCCGCAGCGGGGACAGGATCAACCGGCGATTTCCTCGACCCGCACCATGTGCGCGACCTTGGCGATCATGCCGCGGATCGAAGGGGTGTCCTCCAGTTCGCGGCTGCGGTTCATCTTGTTGAGGCCGAGGCCGATCAGGGTCTGTTCCTGATCGGGCGCACGGCGGATCGGCGAACCGGTCTGGGTGACTTTCAGCTTGGCCATGTCTCTTGCGTCCTTACGCCATCGCTTCGGCGTCGGCTTCGGCGACCCGCGCCGAAACATCGCCGCGGCGGGCCATCAGGTCGGCGATCTTCTTGCCGCGACGCTGGGCGACCGCCTTGGGGCTGGTCTGTTCCGAAAGCGCCGAAAAGGTCGCCCGGATCATGTTGTAGGGGTTGTTGGTGCCAACCGACTTTGTCACCACATCGGCAACCCCGAGTGCTTCGAACACGGCGCGCATCGGGCCACCGGCGATGATGCCGGTACCCTGCGTCGCCGAACGGACATAGACCTTGCCGGCACCGAAATGGCCAAAGCCATCGTGATGGAGGGTGCGGCCATCCCGCAGCGGCACGCGGATCATGGTCTTCTTGGCAGCAGCGGTAGCCTTCTGGATGGCTTCCGGCACTTCGCGCGCCTTGCCATGGCCAAATCCGACCCGGCCCTTGGCATCGCCGACGACGACGAGTGCCGCAAAGCCGAAACGCTTGCCGCCCTTCACCGTCTTGGAGACGCGATTGATGTGAACCAGCTTTTCGACCAGTTCCTCGCCGCCATCGGACTGGTTGTTGTCACGGCGCCCACGGCCGCGATCACGATCGTTGCCGCCGCTGCGGCCGCGGCCGCGATCGCCGCCACCCGGGCCGCCACGGCCGCGCCGATCGCCACCCGAAGGCGGTGCATTGGCACCGATGGAGCCAGCGCCGGCGCCGGAATCGAGGTTTTCATCAGCCATCTTAGAACTCCAGCCCGCCTTCGCGGGCGCCGTCGGCCAGCGCCTTGACGCGGCCATGGAACAGGAAACCACCGCGATCGAAGACCACCTTCGACACGCCGGCGGCCATGGCACGTTCGGCGAGACGCTTTCCGACTTCCGCCGCCGCGTCCTTGGTGGCGCCGGTCACGTCGCGGGCATCCTTTTCCAGCGTCGAAGCGGCAGCCACGGTGACGCCGCGCGCGTCGTCGATGACCTGCGCATAGATATGCTGCGACGAACGATGGATCGACAGGCGCGGACGCTCACCACCCTTGGCACGCAGTGCAGTGCGGACGCGCCGGCGGCGCTGGTCGAACAGGGACAGCTTGGCCATTACTTCTTCTTCCCTTCCTTGCGGAAGATGAACTCGCCGCGATACTTGATACCCTTGCCCTTGTACGGCTCCGGCTTGCGCCAGCGGCGGATTTCGGCGGCAACCTGGCCGACGCGCTGCTTGTCGCGACCGCTGATTTCCACCGTCGTCTGGTCGGGCGTCTTGATCGTGATGCCGTCGGGGATAACGAAATCGACGTCGTGGCTGTAGCCGAGCTGCAGGCGCAGGTTCGAACCCGCGACCGAAGCGCGATAGCCGACGCCGGTGATTTCCAGCACCTTGGTGAAGCCGTCCGAAACGCCGGTGACGAGGTTCGCCACCATCGTCCGCTGCATGCCCCAGAAGGCGCGCGCCCGCTTGCTCTCGTTGGCCGGCGTAACCGCGATCTGGCCGGCGTCGATCGCATAGGCGATGTCGTCGACCAGCGGCATGGTGAGTTCGCCCTTGGGGCCCTTCACCGTCAGGATACGGTCCGCGATGCTGGCGGTAACGCCGGCGGGGACCGCGACTGGTTTCTTTCCGATGCGCGACATGGCTCAGAACACCTGGCAGAGGACTTCGCCGCCGACATTCTGTTCGCGCGCTTCCGCGTCGGACAGAACACCCTTCGGCGTCGAGACGATAACGATGCCCAGGCCATTGCGGACCCGCGGCAGTTCTTCGGCGCCCGAATAGACGCGGCGACCTGGCTTCGAAACGCGCGCCACGTGCTGGATGGCAGGCTTGCCCTCGAAATACTTGAGGTCGATGCGCAGCGCGGCAGCCGCGGTGCCGCCATCGGCACTGCTGTAGCCGCGAATATAGCCTTCGCGCTGCAGCACATCGAGAACGCGGGCGCGCAGCTTCGAAGCGGGCGTGAGGATTGAATCCTTCTTGGCCTGCTGGCCATTGCGGATCCGGGTGAGCATGTCCCCCAGGGGATCGGTCATCGACATCGTAGGGGTCCTACCAGCTCGACTTGGTCACGCCGGGGATCAGGCCCTTGTTGGCCAATTCCCGCAGCATGATGCGCGACAGCTTGAACTTGCGATAATAGGCGCGCGGACGGCCGGTCAGCTCGCAGCGGTTGCGCACCCGGGTCGGGTTCGCATTGCGCGGCAGTTCCGCCATCTTCAGGCGCGCCATCAGGCGCTCGTTGTCGTCACGGCTCTCGTCCTCGGCAATCGCCTTCAGGACGGCGAACTTGCCGGCATATTTGACGACCATCGCCTTGCGACGCTCGTTCTTGTTGATCATCGACAGCTTTGCCATGGTTCAGGCCGCCTTCTTTTCTTCAATCATGCCGATGAACGGGAAGCCGAACAGCTTGAGCAGTTCACGCGCTTCGTCGTCCGTGGTCGCGGAGGTCGCGATGATCACGTCCATGCCGCGGATCTTGTCGATCTTGTCGTAGTTGATCTCCGGAAAGATCAGCTGTTCCTTCAGGCCCATGGCATAGTTGCCGCGACCATCGAACGACTTGCCGTTGAGGCCGCGAAAGTCGCGGACGCGCGGCAGCGCGACGGTGATCAGCCGGTCGAGGAATTCGTACATCCGCTCGCGGCGCAGCGTCACCTTGCAGCCGATCGGCATGCCCTCGCGCAGCTTGAACTGGGCGACCGACTTCTTGGCCTTGGTGACGACCGGCTTCTGGCCGGCGATCAGCGCCATTTCCTGCGCGGCCTGCTCGACCTTCTTCTTGTCCTGCGTCGCTTCGCCGACGCCCATGTTCAGCACGATCTTCTCGAGCCGGGGCACCTGCATGACATTCTTGTAGCCGAATTTCTCGGTCATCGCGGCACGGATACGATCGTCATAGATCGCCTGCATGCGCGGCCTGGGGGCGGTCTCAGCCATCGATCACTTCTCCCGACCGCTTGGCGACACGCACCTTGCGACCATCATCCAGAACCTTGAAACCGACGCGAGTCGGCTTGCCGGTCTTCGGGTCCTCGATCGCCACGTTGGAAACATGCAGCGGCGCTTCGATGCGCTCCAGCCCGCCCTGCGGATCGACCTGCGACGGCTTCTTGTGGCGCGTCATCATGTTGATGCCGCCGACAATCACCTTGTTATCACGCGGCATGGCCTTGGTGACCTCGCCGTGCTTGCCCTTGTCCTTGCCGGACAGGATGACGACCTTGTCGCCCTTCTTGATCTTTGCAGCACTCATTACAGCACCTCGGGCGCCAGGCTGATGATCTTCATGTGCCCGGTAGCGCGAAGTTCGCGAACCACCGGCCCGAAGATACGGGTGCCGATCGGCTCTTCGTTCTTGTTGATAAGCACGGCGGCGTTCGAATCGAAACGGATCACCGAGCCATCGGCGCGGCGGATGTCCTTGGCGGTGCGAACGACGACAGCGCGATGCACGTCTCCCTTCTTCACCTTGCCCTTGGGCTGGGCTTCCTTGACCGAAACGACGATGACATCGCCGACACCGGCGAAGCGACGCTTCGACCCGCCGAGCACCTTGATGCACATCACCCGCTTGGCACCGCTGTTGTCGGCGACGTCGAGGTTCGTCTGCATCTGGATCATGGGTTCGATCCTTCCGGAGCGGCAGCTTCAGCCGTGGCGGTATCGAGAACCTTCCACGTCTTCAGCTTGGAAATGGGGGCGCATTCTTCGATGCGGACGGTGTCACCGGCCTTGACGACGTTGTTCTCGTCATGGGCGTGATACTTCTTCGAAAGCCGGATGATCTTGCCATAGACCGGATGCGCAACCTTGCGCTCGATCAGCACGACCACCGTCTTGTCACCCTTGTCGGACACGACTTTGCCCTGCAGGACGCGTTTGGGCATGACTCAGGCCTCCCGGCCGGCGGAGCCGGCAACGTTGGTGCCGCCGGCAACGCCGGCTTGAACATTGGCTGCCGCAGCGGCCGGCTTGCGCACGGATTGCAGCGTCTTGATACGGGCGATGGTGCGGCGCACCTCGCGAACCCGGCCCGGCTTCTCGAGCTGGCCGGTGGCCGCCTGGAAACGCAGGTTGAACTGCTCGCGCTTCAATTCCTGCAACGACGTGGCGAGCTGGTCGTCGGTCTGGACCTTCAGGTCCGCATGCTTGGGGGCAGCCATCGGCCTATTCCTGCGCTGCGGTCGATTCGCCGAGGCGAACGACCATCTTGGTCTTGATCGGCAGCTTGGCTGCGGCACGCTCGAAGGCGCCGGCGGCGACATCGTGCGGAACGCCATCAAGCTCGAACATGATGCGGCCGGGCTTGACGCGAGCGACCCAATATTCGGGGTTGCCCTTGCCCGAGCCCATGCGGACTTCGGCCGGCTTCGATGAAACCGGAACGTCCGGGAAGATGCGGATCCACAACCGGCCGGCACGCTTGATGTGACGCGAGATGGCACGACGGGCCGCCTCGATCTGGCGAGCGGTGATCCGTTCCGGCTCCATGGCCTTGAGGCCGAAGACGCCGAAGTTCAAAGCCGAGCCACCCTTGGCATCGCCATGGATGCGGCCCTTGAACTGCTTGCGGAATTTGGTGCGCTTGGGGGAAAGCATGTCTGTTCCTTACCGGGCCGGACGCACGCCGGAGGTCTGCGATTCCATCATCAGACGGTCCTGCGCCATCGGGTCGTGGCCAAGGATTTCACCCTTGAAGATCCAAACCTTGACACCGCAGACGCCATAGGCGGTGTGGGCCTGGGCTTCGGCGTAATCGACGTTGCCACGCAACGTGTGCAGCGGCACCCGGCCTTCGCGATACCATTCGGTACGCGCGATTTCCGCACCCCCGAGACGGCCCGAGCAAGTGATCTTGATGCCCTCGGCACCCAGACGCAGCGCCGACTGCACGGCGCGCTTCATGGCACGACGGAAGGCGATACGACGCTCGAGCTGATCGGCGACGCCCTGCGCAACGAGCTTGCTGTCGATTTCCGGCTTGCGGATTTCGACGATGTTCAGGCTGACATCGCTGCGCGTCATCGAAGCGATCTGCTTGCGCAGCTTCTCGATGTCGGCGCCCTTCTTGCCGATGATGACGCCCGGGCGGGCAGCATAGATCGACACGCGCGCCAGCTTCGCCGGCCGCTCGATGACCACCTTGGAAATCGCCGCGGCAGCATGCTGCTTCACGATGAATTCGCGGATGCGAAGGTCTTCCAGCAACAAACGGCCGTAATCGTCACCACGCGCGAACCAGCGGCTGTCCCAGGTGCGGTTGATCTGCAGGCGCAGGCCGATGGGGGAGGTTTTGTGACCCATTATGCTTCACTCCCTTGTCCGTCGTCGCCCGCTTCGCGGACAACGACGCGCAGGCGGCTGAACGGCTTCTGGATGGCAGCGGCACGACCACGGGCGCGCGGCGTGAACCGCTTCATCATGATCGCCTTGCCGACGCTGGCTTCCTTGACGACAAGCGCATCTACATCGAGGTTGTGGTTGTTCTCGGCATTGGCGACAGCACTGGCCAGCACCTTGCGCACATCGACGGCCATCGCCTTCGTCGAGAACTGCAGGATGTTGAGCGCATCCGAGACCTTGCGGCCACGGATCAGGCCGGCGACGAGGTTGAGCTTTTGGGCCGAACCGCGGATCGAGCTTGCAACCGCCAGCGCCTCGCGGTCACCGACCTTGCGGGGGGATTTGGGCTTCGACATCAGCGCTTGCCCTTCTTGTCGGCGGCGTGGCCGGGGAAGGTCCGCGTCGGAGCGAATTCACCCAGCTTCATGCCGACCATGTCCTCGTTCACCGAAACCGGAATGAACTTGCGACCATTGTAGACACTGAAGGTCAGACCGACGAACTGCGGCAGGATTGTCGACCGGCGCGACCAGGTCTTGATCGGACCACGACCACCGCCACCGGCCTGCGCGGTTTCGGCTTTCTTCAGCACATTGAGGTCCACGAACGGACCCTTCCAGACGGAGCGGCTCATCTACTTCTTCCCCATCACTTCTTGCGCGCGTGGCGCGAGCGGATGATCATGTGATCCGTCGACTTGTTCGAACGCGTCTTGGCGCCCTTGGTCGGCTTGCCCCATGGCGTCACCGGATGGCGACCGCCCGAGGTGCGGCCTTCACCACCGCCGTGCGGGTGATCGACCGGGTTCTTGGCGACACCGCGCGTCAGCGGCCGGATGCCGAGCCAGCGATTGCGGCCGGCCTTGCCGAGGTTCTGGTTGCTGTTGTCCGGGTTCGACACGGCACCGACGGTCGCCATGCATTCCGACCGCACATAGCGCTGCTCGCCCGAATTCAGGCGGATGATGACCATCCCCTTGTCGCGGCCGACGACCTGAACGAACGTGCCGGCTGCACGCGCCATCTGGCCGCCCTTGCCGGGCTTCAGCTCGACATTGTGGACGATGGTGCCGACCGGCATCTGGCCGATTTCCATGGCATTTCCCGGCTTCACGTCGACCTTCTTGCCGGCAGTGACGACATCGCCGACGGCGAGGCGCTGCGGCGCGATGAT
>JBBQWE010000050.1:0-18846 GCA_038210855.1 Sphingomonadales bacterium
GCCGACGCGATGAAATTGTCGGACATGCTACACGCCATCGATGGCTGCCCGCGGCCGGTGATCGCGCGGGTCCATGGCAATATCGCCGGCGGCGGCGTCGGCCTTGTTGCCTGTGCCGATATGGTGGTGGCAGTGGCGGGCGCGAGCTTCAGGCTATCCGAAGTCCGCCTCGGCCTCACGCCGGCGACGATTTCGCCGTTTGTCATCGCTCGCATTGGCGCGCGCGCCCGGCGCTGGTTCCTGACAGCAGAGGCTTTCGGTGCCGCGACAGCGCGCGACCTCGGCCTTGTCGATGAAGTCGCCGAAACGCCTGAGGAAGCCGATGCCATCATCGCCGGCTGGCTCGCCCATCTCGCGGCAGCGGCACCCGGCGCGGTCGCCGATGCCAAGGCGTTGGTCCGCGACATCGCCGGTCGCCCGATCGACGCCGCCCTGCGGGCCGAAACTGCTGCCCGCATCGCCGCTCGCCGCACCTGCCCCGAAGGCCGCGAGGGGCTGGCGGCGTTCCTTGAAAAGCGCAAGCCAGATTGGGCCGGCGCGTAAGCCCGGCTTCAGCGGATCAATTCGACCTTGACGCCGATAGCGGCAGCGACCGCCGCCATGCCGGCATCGGCCGTCAGCGCTGGCACACCGCGGCTCTTGGCAAGCAGCAGGCAGACACGGTCACCCAGCGACAGCCCATGGTCGCGGGTCACCACGATCGCCAGCCCGGCCTCGACGGCAAGAGCTTCATCGACATCGACCAACACCAGCCCGGCTAGCAGTGCGGCGTGCACCTCGGCAATGTCGTTACGGCTACGACCGCTCCGCGCCAGCCGCGCCACGACTTCCGAAAGATTGACCGTAGACAGCAGCGCTCCCTCGGCCATTGCGCGGCGCACCGGCGCTTCGCCGGGCTCCGCAAAGATGACCGCCAATACGGCCGAAGCATCCAGAACTGCGGTCATTCCTCGGCATGCTCGCGCCGCGCCTCGGCGCGCTTGTCGTTCAAGAAGGCATCGACGCTGTCCTCGTGCTGCCAGCCGCGTACCCTCGCCTGGAGTTCGTCGATCACCGTGTCGAGGCTGGTGATGACGAGCGACTTGCCCTCCTGGCGTATCTGCACGGCAGTCCCCGGGGCGATGCCGACGGCACGACGCTGGGCAGCGGGAAGACTGAGTTTCCCCTCACGCGATATTTGGGTACGAAAAACGAGATTTGCCATGATCGCCGCCGTGCTATTGATCAGTCGATCTGACATACCGTCGATTCTTGCCTGTTGCAACGGCTGGCGCTTTGCCACCTGCGGCAGTATCCGGGCGCCATGCAGAAACTCCTCATCGCCAATCGCGGCGAAATCGCCCGGCGGGTTATCCGCACCGCGCACCGGATGGGCATCGCCACCGTTGCCGTGCACAGCGATGTCGATGCCGACAGCCCGTTCGTTCGCGAGGCCGGCCAGGCGGTCGCGCTCGGTCCGGCGGCGGCGCGGCCCTATCTCGACGGGGATGCGATCATTGCCGCCGCTCGCCGCACCGGCGCCGATGCCATCCACCCCGGCTATGGCTTCCTGTCCGAAAATGCCGATTTCGCTGCCGCGGTAATCAAGGCCGGGCTGGTCTGGGTCGGGCCGCCGCCAGCCGCCATGCGCGTGATGGCATTGAAGGACAGTGCCAAGGCCGCGATGCGCAAGGCCGGCGTGCCGATCACGCCGGGCTATCAGGGCAACGACCAGAGCCTGGTTCGCTTGCCGCGCGCTGCCGAAGGCGTCGGCTGTCCGCTGCTGATCAAGGCAGTCGCCGGCGGCGGCGGCAAGGGCATGCGCGCCGTCGACGCCGCCGAAGACTTCCAGGACGCGCTGATGGCCGCCCAGCGCGAGGGCCAGGCGAGCTTCGGCAACAGCGTCGTCATGCTCGAAAAGCTGATCCAGCGGCCGCGCCATGTCGAGGTGCAGGTGTTCGGCGATGCGCATGGCAATGTCGTCCACCTGTTCGAACGCGATTGTTCGCTGCAGCGCCGCCACCAGAAAGTCATCGAGGAAGCCCCCGCCCCCGGCCTCAGCGATCGGCTGCGCCACATCCTCGGCGTTGCCGCCGCCACCGCCGCCACCGCCATCCAGTATCAGGGCGCCGGCACGGTTGAATTCATCCTCGATCTCGACAGCGTCGATGCCGAGGGCGATCCCGCCTTCTACTTCATGGAAATGAACACCCGGCTGCAGGTCGAACACCCGGTAACCGAATGCATCACCGGCCAGGATCTGGTCGAATGGCAGATCCTCGTCGCGCGCGGCGAAATGCTGCCGCTGTCACAGGACGCGTTGACGATCACCGGCCACGCCGTCGAGGCCCGGCTGTATGCCGAAGACCCCGATTCGGGGTTCCTGCCGGCCACCGGCCTGTTGTCGCGACTGGCGTTCGGGTCGGGACAGATGTCAGGTATTGGCGGCGAGGCCGCCGGGGCCGTCCGCATCGATACCGGTGTCGAAACCGGCAGCCGCATCGGCCTCGATTATGATCCGATGATCGCCAAGGTCATCGCCCGCGGGCCGACGCGCGCGGCGGCGATCGACGCGCTGGTCGGCGCGCTCGATGCGACGGTCGTCGAGGGGCTGAAATCCAACCGCGCCTTTCTCGCGCGGCTCGCCGGCCATCCGGCATTCCGCGCCGGCGAGGTCGATACCGGCTTCATCGGCCGCCATGCCGAAGCCCTTGCACCGCCGACCACGGTCCCGCCCGAGGCGCTGCTGCTCGCCGGGCTGTGGCAGGCGCTCGGCGCGCTGGCGGAACCGGCGGGATCGGGGCCGTTCGCGCGGCCGTTCCGGCTCAATCTGGCCGTCGAATTCGTCCAGCGTTTCTGGGTCGATGGGGTGCTGCACGGCTTCACCCTGCGGCCCGCCGGGCCCGGCCGCTTCCGCGTTGCCGGCCTCGACGGCATCGGCGAAGTCGGCGCGGCACGGGCCGGGGAAAGCGCCATCGTCGCCGATATCGGCGGCCGCCGCGTCACCGGCCATGTGGTTGCCGGCGAAGCCGGCGTCGAAGTCCGCCACGCCGGCCAGACCTATGCGCTCGCCGCCCGGCCGCCGCGCGCCGCCGCGCTCGCCGGTGCCGATGCCGGCCGGATCATCGCACCGATGCCCGGCCGCGTGCTGGCGCTCGATGTCATTCCCGGCCAGGCGGTGGCGGAAGGCGACCGCCTGCTGGTCCTCGAAGCGATGAAGATGGAACATCGCATCACCGCGCGCGCTGCCGGCACTGTAAGCGCCGTCCACATCACCGCGGGCGATCAGGTTGCGGACGGGATGTTGCTGGTGGAGATCGGCTGACCTTGGCGGACGCCGCCGGCGGCGCTATCCTAAGGCTGGACATGAAGGATGCAGCGCGATGACGGTGGCAATCGACTGGAACCAATGCCCGCTGCTGGAGAGCACACCCCAGATCGTCAGCGGCGCATGGGTGTTTCGTGGCACCCGCGTTCCCGTCTGGGCGGTGCTCGCCAGCCTGAAAGACCTGCCGGCTGGTCGCATCGCCGAAGATTACCCGTCGATCACACCCGCCAAGGTCGAGGAACTTCTCGATTTTATCGCCGCGAGCGCCTGGAGCCGCAGCGCCGATGCGATTGCTGCTTGACGAGAATCTGCCGCCACGATTGGCGACGCTGCTGCCCGGGCACGAAGTTCTGACTGTCGTTGGGATGGGGTGGGGCGGATTGACCAACGGACGCCTTCTTTCGGCTGCCGAAGCCGCAGGCGTGCGCTTCGTGCTGACGGCGGACAGGAACATGGCTTATCAGCAGGTTCTCGACGGTCGCGCGCTCGGTGTCGTCGTGCTGCCTGGCAACCGCCTGTCGGTGCTGCGCACGGTACAGGCAGAGATCGAGACCGCTGTGCAGGAGGGCGCTGTCGGTCAGTTCCGGTTCGTCGCCTCGCCGAAACAGGATCAGGATCAGGAACTATGACCATTTTTCTTCGCTTCGCAGGAACCATCTGATGTTCGCTCAGCTTCGCTTCGCAGGAGCCCTTTGATGTTCGCTCAGCTTCGCTTCGCTCACGGCGAAACCATCGATATGCTGCGCGACAGCGTCCGCGCTTTCGCTGCTGCCGAAATCGCGCCGCGGGCTGCCGAAATCGATGCCGCGAACCAGTTCCCGATGGATCTCTGGGCCAAGCTAGGCGATCTCGGGCTGCACGGCATCACCGTTGCCGAAGCCGACGGCGGCGCCGGGCTCGGCTATCTCGCCCATGTCATCGCCATCGAGGAAATCAGCCGCGCGTCCGCCGCGGTCGGCCTGTCCTATGGCGCGCATTCGAACCTGTGCATCAACCAGATCGCCCGCTGGGGAACGGCCGCCCAGAAGGCGCGCTACCTCCCCGATCTCATCAGCGGCGCCAAGGTCGGCAGCCTCGCCATGTCCGAAGCCGGATCGGGCAGCGACGTCATCTCGATGAAATTGCGTGCCGAAGCGCGCGGCAACGAGGCCTATGTCCTGAACGGCAGCAAGTTCTGGATCACCAACGGCCCCGATGCCGGCACGCTCGTCGTCTATGCCAAGACCGATCCGGCTGCCGGGCCGCGCGGCATCACCGCCTTCCTGATCGAACGCGGCATGAAGGGCTTTTCGACGTCGCCAAAGCTCGACAAGCTCGGCATGCGCGGTTCCAACACCTGCGAACTGGTGTTCGAGGATTGCGAAGTGCCGGCCGAAAACGTCCTCGGCGGTGTCGGCATGGGCGCCAAAGTGCTGATGAGCGGCCTCGATTACGAACGCGTCGTGCTGGCCGGCGGCCCGATCGGCATCATGCAGGCGTGCATGGATGTCGTCGTTCCGTATGTCCATGATCGCCAGCAGTTCGGCCAGCCGATCGGCACCTTCCAACTGATGCAGGGCAAGCTTGCCGACATGTACGTCGCCCTGTCGACCAGCCGCGCCTATACCTATGCCGTCGCCGAAGCCTGCGACCGCGGCGAAACCACCCGCAAGGATGCCGCCGGCTGCATCCTCTACACCGCCGAAAAGGCGACCTGGATGGCGCTGGAAGCGATCCAGTGCCTCGGCGGCAACGGCTATATCAACGACTATCCGACCGGCCACCTGCTCCGCGATGCCAAGCTTTACGAGATCGGCGCCGGCACCAGCGAAATCCGCCGCTACCTGATCGGCCGCGAATTGTTCGACGAAGCTGCCTGAACGAGCGCTGCCCCCCGGCGTTGCGACGGACGGCGGAACCCCGCTCTGCCGGCGGACATTGAACAGCCATCCCCAGGCAAGGCTATTTTCGATGTACGGACAGACCAAATACAAGAGCGCCGGCAACGGCAGCGCCAATCGCGGCAACGGCGGCAACGGCGGCAACGGCGGCAACGGCGGTACTGGCGGTACTGGCGGCAGCGCAACCCCCTGGCTCGTCGGCGCTGCCGGCTTCGGTCTCGGCCTGCTCGCCACCGCCGGCCGCAAGGCGATGGTCCAGGCCCCGACGGCGATGGCCGGCGACTGGTTCGAAGGCCTCAAGGTCGAACACAAGGCGGCGCGGGTCCTGCTCGAAAAACTGGAAGCGACCACCGATGAGGACAAGCCGCAGCGCGCCACGCTGCTGCTGGCGCTGCAGCACGCCATCGGCAAGCACAATGTCCAGGAAGAATATGTCGTCTATTGTGTGCTGCGCGAACAGGGCGATTCGGAAGCTGCCGATGAACTCCACGCCGATCACGGCGCGCTGAAGCAGGGCCTTTATGATCTCGAAATGATCGGCAAGCATCAGCAGCCGGGCTTTGCCGCCCGCCTTGCCGAAGTCCGCGCCGCTTTCGAAGCCCATGTTGCCGAGGAAGAAACCGATGTCTTCCCGCGCCTCGAAGCGGCACTGACCGCCGAACAGAAGGCCGCCCTGACCAAGCGCATGCTGCGCGAAGGCTTCAAGGTCGCCTGACCGGCGCCGGGCGGCATTTCGCTGCCGCCCGGAACTCGCTACGGCAGGCGCCATGCCTGCCCCCGCCACTGCCCCCGCCACTGCCCCCGCGACTGCCCCCGCGACTGCCCCCGCGACTGCCCTTGCGACTGCCGCAGCCTCTGCCCCAACGACACGCGCCTCGGCGCTGGCCCAATGCACGGCCGGCGTCGGGGCGCTTTGTCTCATGGACGCCATCGTCAAGCATCTGACCGTTGATCACGCCGTTATAACGGTCACCTTCGGCCGTTATGTCACCGGATCGGCGCTGGCCCTCGCCGTGTGGCAATGGCAGGGGCGCCCGGCGATCACGCGTGCGATGTTGCCGGCGCATCTGCTGCGCGGGCTGCTGATCGCGGCGATGGCATCCTCCTTCTACTATTCGCTCACCGTGCTCGGGCTCGCCGAAACCATCACCATCGCCTTTGTCGCGCCGCTGATCGTGCCGCCGCTGGCCAGCATCTTCCTTGGCGAACGCATGCAGCCACGCGCTGTCATCGCCGGTCTGGTCGGCTTCGGCGGCGTGCTGGTGACCACCGGCGGCCTTCCCGATTTCGGCCATGGCCGCGCGACGGCGATCGCTGCCGTGCTGTTTTCGGCCGTCACCTATGCGGCTTCGATGGTGATCCTGCGCGCACGTGCCGCCAGCGACGGCGCCACCGTCGTCACGCTGTTCGCCGCCGCCGTACCGATGCTGGTGCTTGCCCCCTTCGGCCTCGCCGGCCCGGCGCCGACACCGGCCGGACTGCTGTGGCTGCTGGCGCTCGGCCTTGTCGGCAATATCGGCGTGCAACTGGTCAGCCGCGCCTATGCCCATGTCGAAGCGCAGACCGCCGCCGTCATCGAATTCACCGCCCTGCCCTGGGCAGCGCTGCTCGGCTGGCTGTTCTTTGCCGAAAGCGTGCCGGTCCGGGTCTGGGCCGGCGCCGCCATCATCGCTGCCGCCTGCCTGTGGGCAGCGCGCGGCACTCGCCCCGAACCCGTGGTACCGGGGGAAGTGCTGCCATAACCCGCCGGATAGCACGCGGGGTGCGGGCCGAACGGCTGACGATCCCGATCAGGCGGGCGGGTCGGCGATCATCGCGGTGAAGCTGGCTTCGGCAACCAGCTTGCCGGCGATTTCGGCGCGGCCGGCGAACTTCGATACCCGGCCGCGGTTCTGGACATAATCGACCTTCAGGTCGAGCAGGCAGCCGGGTTCGACGGGGCTGCGGAACTTGGCGTTCTCGATCGCCATGAAATAGACGAGCTTGCCCAGCCCGGCATCGCCCAGCGTGCGGATCGCGAGCACGCCGGCGGTCTGCGCCAGCGCCTCGACGATCAGCACGCCCGGCATGATCGGCCGGCCGGGGAAATGCCCGGCAAAGAACGGTTCGTTGATCGTCACCGCCTTGATGCCGCGCGCCGACCGGCCGGAGACGATGTCCTCCACCCGATCGATGAGCAGCATCGGAAAGCGATGCGGCAGCATCGCCATCACCGCCTGGATATCGGCCGTGGTGGCGATTGCAGCGTCCTCCAGCGCCATTACTTGGCGGCAGGTGCTGCCGGCGCGGCCGGTGCCGTCGTTGAAACGCGCGGCAGCGCCTTGTCGAGGCGAGCGACCAGATCGGTGGTGACATCGACAGACGCAGCGTGCTGCAGGGTCGCGCCTTCGGCCAGAACGATGCTGGCGCCGCGTTCGCGCATGATGGTGCTGATGATCGGCATGGCGCCGTCGTTGATCTGCTTCAGCACATATTGGCGGCTGGCCTGGAATTCCTCGTTGCGGCGCTGCAACTCGGCTTCCGCCTGCTGGCGGCGGGTGGCGAAATCCTTGGCCTTGTTTTCCCAGGCCGTCGCCGCCGGACCGGGAGCGGTGGGCCGGGTCTTGGCCAGATCGGCCTCTTCGGTGCCAAACGAAGTGCGCAGCGAGGCGACCCGCGCCTGGATTGCGTCGAGCTTGGTCTTGAGTTCGCCCTGGGCAAGCTTGCCGGCGGCCGAGGTGTTGAACACCTGGTCCATGTCGACAAGCACGATGACGGCCGGCGGCAGCGCCTGGGCACTGGCGGGCGCGGCGATGACAGCGGCGCCGATGGCGAGAGCGGAAAGCAGAGTCTTCATCAGAATTGGGTCCCTACGTTGAACTGGAAAAGCTGAGGATCGTCGCCTTCCTGCGTTAGCAGGGCTTTGGCAAGATCGAAACGGAATGGCCCGAACGGCGAATTCCATGCGGCGCCGATGCCTACCGACAGCCGTGGCTGCGGGGAATCGCCGAAAAAGCGTTCGTTGAAGCCGCTTACGCCGTCGCGCGCCGGCTCGCACGAGCGGCCGTCGAGCTGGATCTGGCCAAGGCCGGACGGCGTCCGGCACGACAGCACCGGCCGCCGCACGCCCCACAGCGCGCCGACATCGGTGAAGATCGACGGCCGGATGCCGAGCTCCTCGCCGGCCGAGCCGAGCGGAATCTGGATTTCGATGCGCGCCAGATAATAGAATTTCCCGCCAAGGGCATCGTCCTGTGCCTGGCGGCGCGCCACGGCCGCATCGGGATCGACCGTGCCATCGGGGCGCAGCTGGAAACGCAGGACGCGCGGGCCGACGCCGCGGATATCGAAGCCGCGCATCTGCGGCTGGCCGAGGAAGAAGCGATCGGTCAGCAGCACTTCCTGGCCGCCATAGCCGAACACGGCACCGGCCTCGCCGCCGATATTCAGCACGAACCCGCTGCCGAACAGCCGCTGGTACCAATCATAGTTCAAGCGGCTGCGCACATATTTCTGGCCGATCGGCAGGCCGGCGATGTCCTGGCTGAAGGTGAAACGCTGGCCAGCGGAAGGCCGACGGGCATTGTTGAGGTTGTTGAAGATCAGCGAATAGCCGACCGACGAGATGATGCGGTTGCCGAGTGCGTCGCACAGGAAGCGGCCGGCGAGCAGCGGATCGCAGACGCCGTTGGTGAAGAACAGCGCCTCGTCCAGGCCGACTTGTTCGAAACTGAGGCCATAGCGGATCGATGCTGCCCAGAATTCGGTGAGCGGGAAGCCGGTCCGCACCTGGAAGCCGGTCGAAACCTGCGTGTAGGTGGTGTTGCGCTGGGTGCCGAGCTGGTTGAACGAGCGGAAATCGCGGCGGAAGATATCGAAACCCAGCGCCAGGTTCTTGCCGAACAGATAGGGCTCGGTGAAACCGGCCTCGATCGATTTCGAGAAGCTGCTGATGTTCGCCGAAGCGCGCAATTCCTGGCCACGGCCGCGGAAATTGCGCTGCCGCACCGAAAGCGACAGGATGAAGCGTTCGAGGCTCGAAAAACCTGCCGAAAGCTGCAGTTCGCCGGTCGGGCGTTCCTGGACATTGGCTTCCAGCACGATCTTGTCCGGCGCCGAGCCCTGTTTCTGCTCGATTTCGAACTTGTCCTGGAAGAAGCCGAGGCTCTGGATACGGTCGCGGGTGCGCTTGACCTTGATCGAGTTGAACGCATCGCCCTCCGCCAGGCGGAATTCGCGGCGGATGACATTGTCGGTCGTGATGGTGTTGCCGTTGACCTGCAACCGTTCGACATAGACGCGCGGCGCCTCGCCGATCTGGAAGGTGACGTTCATTTCCAGCTTGTCTTTGTCGCGATCGAAATTCGGTCGCACCTCGGCAAAGGCATAGCCGAGCAGCCCGGCGGTCTCGCTCAACCCCTCGACGGTATCCTCGATCTTCTGGGCATTGTACCAATCGCCCGACTTGATCGCGATCAGCGCCTTGAAATCCTGCGCCTTGATATCGCGGATCTGGCTTTCGAGATCGACCTTGCCGAACTTGTAGCGTTGCCCTTCATCAAGGACATAGGTGACGATGAAATCGCGGCCATCGGGCGTCAGTTCGGCCACCGACGAGACGACGCGGAAATCGGCATAGCCCTGCGTCAGGTAGAACTGGCGCAGCTTCTGCTGGTCATAGGCCAGCCGGTCGGGATCATAGGTATCGTTCGACGATAGGAACCGGAACCAGCGCGACTGGCGCGTCGCCATCTGCTTGCGGACGCCGTTTTCGCCAAAGGCGGTATTGCCCAGAACATTGATCTGGCGAACCTTCGATTTGCCGCCTTCGGAAATCTCGAACACCACATCGACACGGTTCTGTTCGAGCTGGATGATCTTGGGTTCGACCGCCGCGGCGAACCGCCCGGAACGGCGATAGAGTTCGAGGATGCGGCCAAGATCGGCGCGCGCCTTCGATCGGGTAAAGATCTGGCGCGGCGCGAGGCGGATTTCCTCGCGGATCTTGTCTTCCTTGACGCGCTTGGCGCCTTCGATGATGATCCGGTTGATAACCGGATTTTCCTTCACCTCGACAGTCAGCGCGCCGTTTTCATCGCGGATCGTCGCATCGGCGAACAATTCGGACGCAAACAGCGCCTTCAGCGCCTGGTCGGTACGGTCGCGATCATAGCGATCGCCGATGTTGAGATTGAGGTACGAACGAACGGTCTCGGGCTCCAGCCGTTCGGTACCGCGCACCGTCACCGATCGCACGACCCCGGCATTGGCGGCGGTATCGGGAAGCGGTGCCGCTCGCGCTGCTTCCGATGCCCGCGCCTCCGCATCGGCCGACGGCATGGCGGGTGGCGGTTCCGGCGGCCGCGGACGCTGCGCCAGCGCCGGCGAGGCCAGTGCCGTCGACAGCATCAGGGTCGCGAACAGCCTGGCGGACAGGCGCTGCGGCAGCGGCCGCGGCTGCACCTGCGTCGGCAACAATTCAAGGTTCACGCAAGGGTCCCGTCGTCACGCAATTTTCGTCCTTCAGCCCCGCGCTGCGCCTTCCCGGACATTTAGCCGATCCAGCCGGTAAGCCGATCCCACAATCCGACGGCACCGAGATCATGCCAGGTAAGGACCGCCATCAGCGACATGAGTGCCGCAAACCCCGACATGAAGGCCCATTCCTGAACTTTCGCGCCGATCGGCCGCCGTCTGATGGCTTCGATCGCGTAGAGCAGAAGATGGCCGCCGTCCAGCATCGGGATGGGCAGCAAGTTGATGAAGCCGAGGTTGATCGAAAAGAACGCCATGAAACCGATGAACGCCAGCAGCCCCAACGATGCCTGCTGCCCGGTAACCGTCGCCGCTTTGATCGGGCCGCCCATCTCGTCAAGGCTGCGATTGCCGCTGATGATCTGGCCGATGGTGCGAGCGATCGATCCGGCGATCTCGAAGGTATCGCGCACGCCCTTGCCCACCGCCGCGATCGGCCCGACGGCAACGATCTCCCGCCCGCTGGCCAGGATGCCGAGCCGGCCATGGCGCGTGACATTGCCGAAGCGGTCCTTGTCGATGACCACTTTCGGGGTGACGGTGACGGTGCGCGAGACACCGGCGCGGACGACCGTCAGCGTCATCGGCTCGCCGGCGTTGACCATCACCTTGTTGAAGATATCCTCGAACCGTTCGGTGGTCTGGCCATCGACAGCGACGATGCGATCCCCCGCCGCAATGCCGGCGGCGGCGGCGACGCTGTTCGGCATCACCTGTGTCGCCACCGGCGGCGTCACCGGCACGCCGAGCGCGATGTAGAAGCTCGTCAGGATCAGGATGGCGAACAGGAAATTGATCACCGGACCGGCGGCGACGATGATCGCGCGCTGCCACAACGGCTTGAAAACGAACAATTGCGCGCGCTCGGACGCCGGCAGCGCCAGCATTGCGGGATCGGGCTGGCTCGCCTCGTTCATGTCACCGGTGAACTTGACATAGCCGCCCAAGGGCAGCGCATTCAGCTTCCAGCGGGTGCCGCGGGAATCGTTAAAGCCGAACAGTTCCTTGCCGAAACCGATGGCGAAACTGTCGATCCGGCAGCCGAACCAGCGCCCGGCAAGATAATGGCCGCCCTCGTGCACCACGACGAGCACGGCAATCATCACGGCATAGGTCGCCAGCGTGAAGATCAGGCCGGGCTGGGGCAGAAGATCGGTCATCGCGGCCCTTTCATCGTGTCACCCGATCGACCAGCACGCCGGCTTCCCGGCGCGCTGCCGCATCGATAGCGACGACTTCGTCCAGCGACCCGACCGGCCCCGAAGGCACCGTATCGAGCGTTGCCGCCACGATGGCATCGATATCGAGGAAACCGACTTTCCCGGCGATGAACGCCGCCACCGCGACTTCATTGGCGGCGTTGAGGATGCACGGCGCCGAACCGCCGGCCCGCATCGCTTCCCATGCCAGCTTGAGACAGGGGAAACTGTCGAAATCCGGTGCTTCGAAGGTCAACTGGCCGATTGCTGCCAGATCGAGGCGCGCTGCCGGCGTTGCGATGCGTTCCGGCCAGGCCAGCGCATAGGCGATGGGGATGCGCATGTCGGGCGTGCCGAGCTGGGCCAGAACGGACCCATCGACATATTCGACCATCGAATGCACCACCGATTGCGGGTGGATGATGACATCCAGCTTGTCGATGCCGACCGGGAACAGCTGGTGCGCCTCGATCAGTTCCAGCCCCTTGTTCATCAGCGTGGCGGAATCGATCGAAATCTTGGCTCCCATCGACCAGACCGGGTGCTTGCAGGCGTTGGCCACCGAAACGTCGCGCATCGCCGCGCGCGGCAGCCCCCGGAACGGCCCGCCCGAACAGGTCAGGACGATCTTCGCCACGCGCTCCGGCTGGGCATGATCGAACACCTGGAACACGGCATTGTGTTCGGAATCGACTGGCAGCAGCGTGGCACCCGAAGCCTTCGCGGCGGCGGCCACCACCGGCCCTGCACAGACCAGCGTTTCCTTGTTGGCGATGGCCAGCGTCGCGCCGCGTTGCACCGCGGCCAGTGTCGGCGGCAGCCCGGCAGCGCCGACGATAGCGGTCAACACGATATCGCCGGGCCGCCGCGCCGCCTCGCACAGCGCTTGCGGGCCGGCGGCGGTTTCGATCCCGGTGCCGGCAAGGGCATCGCGCAGCGCCGGCCACGCCGCCTCGTCGCCGACCACGGCGAATTTGGCACTGCAGGCCTTTGCCGCCGCGGCGAGCCCGGCGGCATCGCTGTGCGCGGTCAGCGCCTGCACATCCCAGCGGCCGGGGTTGCGCGCGACCAGATCGAGCGCCTGGCTGCCGACCGAGCCGGTGGCGCCCAAGATCGTGAGTGTCTTCATCCCGCCCATCCGGTCCATGCAAATACCGCAGCGCCGGCGATCGCAGCCGGCACCAGCCCGTCGAGCCGATCGAGCACGCCGCCATGGCCGGGCAGCAATTGCCCGGAATCCTTGACGCCGGCCCGGCGCTTCAGCGCGCTTTCGAAAAGATCGCCGATGATTGCAAGCCCTGCCAGCGCGCCGGCAAGGCTGGCGAAAGCGCCGAGGAAGCTGCGATTGTCGATATAGGCGCCGGCCATCAGCAGCCCCGCCAGCATCGCGCCGATCACCCCGCCGATGGCGCCGGCCCAGGTCTTGTTCGGCGAAATCGCCGGCGCCAGCCGCGGGCCACCGATCGCACGCCCGGCGAAATAGGCGGCGACATCGGTTGCCCACACCACCGCCAGTACGAAAACACACGCCGGCAACCCCAGCCCGCGGCCGCGCAGCCACACCAGCGCCAGCGCCGGCAGGCCGCAATAGAGCAGCCCGCCCGCCACGGTGATGGCGCGACCCCGGCCGGCACTTGCAGTCGCGCCGGGACCAGTGCCCGCCGCCAGCCGCGCCGCGAACAGCCCCAGCTGAGCAGCGCCGGCGGTGAGCGTCATCACCGCCTCCCCCGGGCTGACCAGCGGCCGGATCAATTGCACACCGCCGATCAGCGCCAGCCCGGCAAGCCGGACAGCGCGCGGCAGCCGGAACATCGCTGCCCATTCGGCGAACATCAGCAACGATCCGGCCGCCACCAGCGCTGCAAAAACAAAGCCGCCGGTCCACACCGCCGTCAACGCCACCGCCACCAGCACCAGCCCGGTCGCCACCCGCAATTTCAGGTCGCGCGCCTCAGCGACCGCCAAAGCGGCGCTCCCGCGTCGCGAATTCCGCCACGACATCAACCAGCGCCGCCCGATCGAAATCCGGCCACAGCACGTCCGTCACGATGAATTCGGCATAGGCCGATTGCCAGAGCAGGAAATTCGACAGACGCATCTCGCCCGACGTGCGCAGCACCATGTCGGGCGGCGGCAGCCCGGCGGTATCGAGCCGGGCTTCGATTGCTGCATCGTCGATGGCATCGGCAGCGATTTGCCCGGCCGCGACATCGGCGGCAAGGCCGCGCACTGCCCGTACCATCTCGTGCTGGCCGCCGTAATTCAGCGCGATCACCAGCGTCATCCGGGTGTTCGCCGCCGTCAGCGTCGCCGCGTCGTCGAGCATGGTGACGATATCGGCTTTCAGCGCCCGCCAATCGCCGATGAACGCCAGCCGCACGCCGTTCCTGTGCAGATCGCGGATTTCGGAGCGGATGTAATGGCGCAGCAGCCCCATCAGATCGGCAACCTCGTCCGCCGGCCGCTTCCAGTTTTCCGAACTGAAGGCATAGAGCGTCAGCACTTCGATGCCGAGATCGGGGGCGGCTTCCACCGCCCGCCGCACGGCCTCGATCCCGGCGCGGTGCCCGGCAACCCTCGGCAGCCGACGCGCCTTGGCCCAGCGGCCGTTGCCGTCCATGATGATCGCCAGGTGACGCAGCCCCGCGGGCGGGTCGCGCAGCCCTTCGGCCGGGCCATCGGGGGTCGCCGGGGCCGCCGCGAGACTCACTTGCCGAGGATTTCCTTTTCCTTGGCGCCGGTCACACTGTCGATGTCGGCGATCGCCTTGTCGGTGATCTTCTGGACATCGGTTTCCATCCGCTTCTGCTCGTCCTGGCTGATCTGGCACTTCTTTTCGGCGGCCTTCAGCGCATCCATGCCGTCACGGCGGACGTTGCGCGCCGCGATCTTGGCCTTTTCGGCATAGCTCGACGCCAGCTTGGCCATCTCCTTGCGGCGTTCCTCGGTCATGTCAGGGATCGGCAGGCGCAGCGTCTGGCCATCCGTGATCGGATTGAGGCCGAGCCCGGCCGAACGGATCGCCTTTTCGACAGGCGTGACGTTCGACTTGTCCCAGACCTGCACCGAAAGCATGCGCGGTTCCGGCACCGTTACCGTCGCCAGCTGCGACAGCGGCATCGCCGAACCATAGACTTCGACCGTCACCGGATCGAGCAGCGTGGTCGAAGCGCGGCCGGTGCGCAAGCCGCCGAGATCGCTCTTCAGCGCTTCGACAGCGCCGGTCGTCCGCCGTTCGAGATCGGCCTTGAAGCTGGCCTGGTTGAATTCAGCCATTCGCAGTCCCTTCCGTGGCAGTCGCAACCGGCGTGACGATCGTCGGGGTAACGATGGTCGACGTACCGGTGCCGGCCAGCACGGCGGCAAGGCTGCCGGGCTGGCGGATGTTGAAAACGACGATCGGGATGCGGTTGTCGCGGCACATCGCGACGGCGCTGGCATCCATGATCCGCAGATTGTCGGCGAGCACCTTGTCGAAGCTGAGCGTTGCATAGCGCTGCGCCGTCGGCACCAGCTTGGGATCGGCATCGTAGACGCCATCGACCGAGGTGCCCTTGAACAGCGCGTCGCAAGCCATTTCGGCAGCGCGCAGCGCAGCGCCGGTATCGGTGGTGAAAAACGGGTTGCCGGTGCCGGCGGCGAAGATCACCACCCGGCCCTTTTCGATGTGCCGTTCGGCCCGGCGGCGGATATAGGGCTCGCACACCGACGGCATCGGGATCGCCGATTGCACCCGGGTCGGCACCCCGAGCTGTTCGAGCGCATTCTGCACGGCGAGCGCGTTCATCACCGTCGCCAGCATCCCCATATAGTCGGCCGAAGCCCGGTCGAAGCCCTTGGCCGCTGCGGCCAGCCCGCGGAAGATGTTGCCGCCGCCGACGACGAGGCAGAGTTCATAGCCGGCATCGACGGCCGCCTTGACCTCGCCGGCGATGCGCGCGGTCTCCAGCGGGTCGATGCCATATTGGCCCTGGCCCATCAGCGCCTCGCCCGAAAGTTTCAACAGGATGCGCTTGAAGACTGGCATGGCGCGCGGACACGCTCCTGTAAGGGCGAGGGGTCGGAACAAGGAGCCGCAGCCGGCTCGGGAACCAAGGCTCTTAAAGAGCCGATGCGGCAGGAACAAGACGTTGCAGCCGCTTTCGCGAGACCCGCACCGCAACCGCCCCCTTCATGCCGTCGGCAGGCGCCTCACGCCGTCGGCAGAAGATAATCCTTGTATTGCTCGCGCAGCGCCGTCTTGAGCAGCTTGCCGGTGGCGGTGTGCGGCAGATCGGCGACGATCAGCACATCGTCCGGAAGCCACCATTTGGCGATCCGGCCATCGAGATAGGCGAGCACCCCTTCCTTGGTAACCGCGGCGCCGTCCTTGGCGCGCACCAGCAGCAGCGGCCGCTCGTCCCATTTCGGGTGGCGAACCCCGATCACCGCTGCCTCGGCAACCCCCGGCGCACCGACCGCGGCGTTTTCGAGATCGATCGAGCTGATCCATTCGCCGCCGGACTTGATGACATCCTTCGATCGATCGACGATCTGCATATAGCCGCGCGCATCGAGCGTCGCGACATCGCCGGTATCGAACCAGCCATCGGCATCCAGAACCTGTCCCCCGTCACCCTTGAAATAGCTGCCGACGATCCACGGCCCGCGCACCAGCAACCGGCCGAAGGCGTGGCCGTCACGCGACAGTTCGGTTCCATCATCGCCGACGATCTTCATCTCCACGCCGAAGATCGCCCGCCCCTGCTTGGTGCGATAATCGATCTGGCGATCCATCGGCAGCGCCGCCACCGCGGCACAGGGAGTGCCGATGGTGCCGAGCGGCGTCATCTCGGTCATCCCCCACAATTGCAGGACGGTGACGCCGTGCAGATCGACGAATTGCTGGATCAGCGCGCGCGGCACCGCCGACCCGCCAATGGCAGTGCGATCGAGCCGGCCGAGGCCGCCACCGTGCTTTTCGATATGCTGGAGCAGCCCGAGCCAGATCGTCGGCACCGCCAGCGCCAGGTCGACATCCTCTTTCACGATCATCCGCTGGATGGTCGGCGCATCGAAATTCGGCCCGGCCATCACCAGCTTGGCACCGACCAGCGCCCCGACATAGGGGATCGACCAGGCGTTGGCATGGTACATCGGCACCACCGGGAAGACGGTGGTGCGGGCGCTCATGCCGAACGTATCGGTCATCGCCGCGGCCATGGCGTGGAGGACGTTGGCACGGTGGCTGTACTGCACGCCCTTGGGGTTGCCGGTGGTGCCGCTGGTGTAGCACAGCCCCGACGGCGCATTCTCGTCGACGACCGTCCATGGCGCATCGGCCGATTCCGGTGCGATCAGGTCTTCATAGCAAAGCAGGTCGAGCGACGTTTCCGGCATATGGGCTCGGTCGGTGAGCAGCACGAGATGCTCGATCGTCGTCAGCCGCGGCGCCAGCCGCTCGATCAGGCCCACAAAAGTCAGGTCGAAGAACAGCACCCGGTCTTCGGCATGGTTGGCGATGTAGACGATCTGGTCCTCGAACAATCGCGGGTTGATGGTGTGGGCAACGCCGCCCATCCCCGAAATGCCATACCAGCTTTCGACATGGCGGTGGGTATTCCAGGCCAGCGTCGCCACGCGCTCGCCGGGCTGGACACCCATGCGACGCAGCGCGGCGGCGACCTTGCGGGCCCGGCCGTGGATGGTGCGCCAGTCGCTGCGCACCTCGTCGCCCTCGCAGGTCAGCGCGACGACTTCACGGTCACCGTGGTTGAGCGCGGCGTGATCGATCAGCTTCCAGACCAGCAGCGGCCAATCCTGCATCGTTCCGTACATCGCTACTCCCCTTGCGGCTCGGGCGGCCGAATTCTTGGTTGTCCAATGCGTTGTTACCGCGCCCGGTGGCGCCGGCGCAATGCGACGGCGTGGACCGACCACTGCCGCTTGACTCTAGAACGAAACGGGAACATATCGGCTGTCCAACAAGGAACACGATCCATGAGCCTGCTGCTGCCCGCGATCATCACCATCGCCTTTGCCGCCATCTACGCCGTCATCATCGCCATGGTCGGCGAACGCGCCGGCGACCTGCGCTCGGCGCTCGGCGGAAACCGCTTCGCGTCCGCAACCTCGCGCCGCATCGCGAGTGCGTGAGCCATAGGCCTTAAAAAAATCGAAATGGGGTCTGGGGCCCAGGGCGCCAGCCGCCGGAGGCCTGTTTTTCCTTCCGCACCAGAAGGAAACCTCGTCAGCCGCCGCCGCGGCGTTGCATCCGGGCATAGCTGCGCACGGCAAACGGCATCGCCGCGGCATAGGCGAGCGTCATCAGCGTCAGCGTCATCCACGGCGCCGAAAACAGCGCCCCGGCGAACAGCCCGACGCCGGCCAGCGCCGGCAGCCGCCACGCAGGCCGCAACCGCACTGCCGCCCAGCTATAGGTCGGCAGGCTCGATGCCATCAGCACCGCCACCGCCAATGTCACCGGCCCGACGACCCCGGCGCGAACCGCCCAGCCTTCCGGCAACATCGGCCCCAGCCAGAAACTGACGATCAGCGGCGTCAGCGTCAGCGCTGCGCCGACCGGCGCCGGAACGCCGGTGAGGAACCCCGGCCGCGAATGCGGCGCGCTGGCACCGTCCAGCTGGGCATTGAACCGCGCCAGCCGCAGCGCGCAGCTGACGGCATGGGCGAGCGCGATCACCCAGCCGAAGCCGGGAAGCTGTTGCAGCGACCAGAGATAGACGATCAGCGCCGGCGCCACGCCGAACGCCGTCAGGTCGGAAAGCGAATCGAGTTCGGCGCCGAAGCGGCTGGTGCCTTTCAGCAGCCGCGCGATGCGGCCATCGATACCATCGAGCACGCCGGCAACGATCACCGCCGCCACGGCCTTTTCCCACTCGCCGCCGATGGCGAAACGCACGCCGGTCAGCCCCGAACAAAGCGCCAGCACGGTGACGGCGTTGGG
>JBBQWE010000051.1:0-18837 GCA_038210855.1 Sphingomonadales bacterium
GCCCGCAGGCGGGGTTTTCTCTGCCCGCAGGCGCGCGAGGACGATGTTCTTCGAACCGCTGCTTTCCGCTGTCCTACAGCGAACCAGATCGGTTATTCGGCGGTCATGCACAGCTTCCCCGCCCCCACCTACACCGTCCACGAACTCGCCGCGCGGCGCCATCGACGCTGGACTGCCGATCGCCAGCAGGCCTTCATCGCCGCCCTTGCCGAAACCGCGTCCGTTACCCAGGCTGCGGCGCGCGTGGGCATGAGCCCGCAAGGCGCCTATTGGCTGCGGCGTCTGCCCGAGGCAGCGGCGTTCCGCAGTGCGTGGGACGAGGCGCTGATGCACGCCTGGGCGCAGGTCGAACAATCGGCACTGGAACGCGTTCTGCACGGCGAAGTCGAGGAATATGAACGCGATGGCGTCGTCATGACTCGGCGTCGCCCCTGCGCGGCGCGGCTGGTGGAGGCGATGCTGGCGCGCGCGATCGCGGCGCGGGAAAAGGCCGAAGCCAAGGCGGAAGCCGAAGCCGCCATCGCGGCGCGGGTGGCAGTGTTCGAAGCGGCGAAACAGGCGCGGCAGTCACGGCGTCGCGGCCGAACGAACGGCAACGACCGCGGGCCGGCGGACGCGCCGATGCTGAACGATGCGGACACTGCAACCGGCACCGCAACCGATCCAGTTATCGCCGCCGGCGACCCCTGCCGTCGTCTGCGGCAGTTCGTGGACCGCTTTGTCGATCACCCGGCGCCACCGTCGGCGTGGTTCGATCCGGACGCCGAATTCATGGCGGCGACCTGTGCGGCCGGCCTGAGGCAAGTCGCCGAAGGCGCCATGGATGAAAGCTGGAATCCGTAAAATATGTAAAATAGCGCCACACCGGCCGCCGCTGCTTCCGCTTCCGCTTCCGCTTCCGCTTCCGCTTGCGCTTGCGGCATCGCCGCTGCGTTCGGCCCTGCCAGAACTCGCCCCATCCGGGTCACAATCAGGGCCTATTGCCGCAGCAGGACGAAGGAACCCCGCTTGGCCACTGCCCATTGCCCGATGATCGACGACGGACCGCCGGCAACGCTGCAGCGGCCGCTGCGCATTGCCGTGTTCTCGGGCAATTACAATTATGTTCGCGACGGCGCCAACCAGGCGCTCAACCGCCTTGTCGATTTCCTCGAGGCGCAGGGCAACATCGTCCGCGTCTATTCGCCAACCAGCGATGCCCCGGCCTTCGCCCCGGCCGGCACGCTGGTTTCGGCGCCCAGCTTCCGCATCCCCGGCCGCGCCGATTATCGGCTTTCGACCGGGCTGAATGCCGCGCTGCGCCGGGACATCCGCGACTTTGCCCCCGACGTCTTCCACCTTTCGGCACCCGATCCGCTCGGCCATGCTGCCAAGCGTTTTGCTCGCGAAATCGGCGTGCCGGTCGTCGCCAGCGTTCACACCCGCTTCGAAACCTATTTCGAATTCTATGGCCTGCGCTGGTTCCGCGATGTGGCAGAGGGGATCCTGCGCCGTTTCTACGCCGGGCTCGACGAAGTGTTCGTGACCACCCCGACGCTGGGCGTGCAGATGCAGGAACAGGCCCTGCTGGCAACGCCGCCGGCGGTGTGGAGCCGCGGCGTCGATCGGCAGCGTTTCGCGCCGCAGCGGCGCTCGCTCGGCTGGCGGCGCAGCCTTGGAATCGCCGATTCGGATTTCGTCATCGCCTTCGTCGGCCGTCTGGTGCTCGAAAAGGGCCTCGACACGGTGGCGGCGGTGGTCGCCGAACTGCGGGCGCGCGGCGTTGCCCACCGCCTGCTGGTGGTCGGCGACGGTCCAGCGCGCGAACGCTTCGCGGCGCAGGTGCCGGATGCGGTGTTCACCGGCTTTCTGGATGGCGACATGCTGCCCGCCGCCTATGCCTCCGCCGAAGTGCTGCTCAATCCGTCGACCACCGAGACTTTCGGCAACATCAACCTCGAAGCCATGGCGAGCGCCATCCCGGTGGTCGCGGCGCTGGCCAGCGGCAACGACGCGCTGATCGTCGATGGCGTTACCGGACGGCTGGTGCCGCCGGCCGATATCGCCGCCTATGCCGATGCGCTGGCCGCCTATGCTGCCGATCCGGCGTTGCGCGCCGCCACCGGCGACGCCGGGCTGGCACGGGCCTGCGGTTATGACTGGGATGCCATCAACGGTGCCGTTCTGGCGCGCTATCGCGAACTGCTGGGCCGTTGAGGCGGGCGCCGGCTTGCCGCCGGCTTGCCGCCGGCTTGCCCCGGGCGCCGGGCATCCTATATGTGGCGGTGCCGGCTTGCCGGATATGGCGATAAACGATGTCGTGTAATAGATGCAGCGGACCCGGGGGCAGTACCCGGCGGCTCCACCAACCACCCCCCGGTTGTCGCGGGATGAATGGGGCCGAACCAGGATCGACGTGTATTCAAAGACGATTTTTTTGCCCGGCCTGAATGAGCCGTTAAACCGTTCAAAACACACAAATGCCAACGACAACGAGGCATTCGCAATCGCAGCGTAACACATAGTCCTCACGGACTAAGTTACACTGGCCGAAAGCGCGGCTGGGCCGAGCCGGGCAACAGAATCGGACTCCGGCGGTACGGGGAGCTACCGAGCAACAGAAGGCTCCCCACTGCCCACCGCCACGGGGCCGACACGCGCAACTTGACCGGCGCGCCGCTGCAAGTCAGGGGAGACACGCCAACCCGACCGGCCAGCCAGAGGCGCCTTTCCGTGACCGAAACGACCGCCGACAGCCTGATCCCCTATGACGAGATCGTCCAGGACGCGCTGCGCACCGTCGTGCGCCGCGTGCTGCTGCGCATCGAGGCGGAAGGCGGCCTGCCCGGCGCGCACCATTTCTACATCGCCTTCCGCACTCGCGCCCCCGGCGTCGATATCCCGCGCCACCTGCTGGAACGCTATCCCGACGAAATGACCATCGTCATCCAGCACCGCTATTGGGATTTGAAAATCGAGGAAGGCGCCTTCGAGATCGGCTTGTCGTTCAACCAGATGCCGGCAATCCTGCGCATTCCGTTCGAAGCCGTTTCGGGCTTTGTCGACCCCGCGGTCAATTTCGCGTTGCAGTTCACCGCCAAGGAAGGCGACCTGCCCGGCGAAGCCGCGCCCGAGCCAGAACCCGAACCGCCGGTGACGCCGGACGACCCGGGTTCGAACGTCGTGACGCTCGACCGCTTCCGCCGCAAATGAGCGGCACCCGCAGCGAGAGCGATTCGTTCGGGCCCATCGATGTTCCCGCCGATGCCTATTGGGGCGCCCAGACGCAGCGATCGATCGGCAATTTTCCGATCGGCACCAGCCACGGCCGCGGCCAGCGCATGCCGGTGGCGCTGGTGCGAGCACTCGGCCGGATCAAGCAGGCGGCGGCCCGGGTCAACCGGGCGCAGCCCATGCCCTGGGGTCTCGATCCGGCGCTGGCAGACGCAATCGAAGCTGCCGCCGCCGAAGTTGCCGATGGCAAGCTCGACGACCAGTTCCCGCTCGTTGTCTGGCAGACCGGCAGCGGCACCCAGACCAACATGAACGCCAACGAAGTCATCGCCGGGCGTGCCAACGAATTGCTGACCGGGGTGCGCGGCGGCAAGGCACCGGTCCACCCCAATGATCACGTCAACCGATCGCAATCGTCGAACGACACCTTCCCGACCGCGATGCACGTCGCCACCGCGCTCGAACTGCGGGGGCGGCTGCTGGCGGCGCTGCGCGCGCTGGCGACGAGCTTTCGGGCGCATGAGGCAGCGTGGGGCGGCGTGGTGAAGATCGGCCGCACGCATCTGCAGGATGCGACACCGATGACGCTGGGCCAGGAAATGTCGGCCTTTGCGCAGACTTGCGATGACGGCGCAGCGCGGATCGTCGGCGTCTGGCCGCGACTTTCGCGGCTGGCGCAGGGCGGCACCGCCGTCGGCACCGGGCTCAATGCGCCGGCAAATTTCGGCGCGGATTTCTGCGCCGCGCTCGCCGATCTGACCGGCGGCGTGCCGTGGGAAAGCGCCCCCAACAAGTTCGAGGCGCTCGCCACCCACGACACGATGGTCGAGGTCGGCGGCGTGCTGACCACCATCGCCACCGGCCTGATGAAGATCGCCAACGATCTGCGGCTGCTCGGCTCGGGCCCGCGCTCCGGCCTCGGCGAACTGGCGCTGCCCGAGAATGAGCCCGGCAGCTCGATCATGCCCGGCAAGGTCAACCCGACCCAGTGCGAGGCGCTGACCATGGTCTGTGCCCAGGTGATCGGCAACGGCACCGCCGTCACCATCGGCGGGCTGCAGGGCCATCTGCAACTGAATGTTTTCAAGCCGATGATCGCTCACAATGTGCTGCAATCGATCGAACTTCTCGCCGATGCCTGCGATTCGTTCCGGTTGCGCTGCGTCGATGGCATGACGCCGAACGTCGATCGCCTTGCCGAACTGCTGGAACGATCGCTGATGCTGGTAACCGCGCTGGCGCCGGAAATCGGTTATGACAACGCCGCCGCCATCGCCAAGAAAGCGCACCACGACGGCCTGTCGCTGCTCGAAGCCGGGCTGGCACTCGGGCTGATCGACGAAGCGCGGTTCCGCCTGCTGGTCCGCCCCGAAGCGATGGTCTGACGAAGCCTTCAGCCGGCCGGCAGCTCGACCGTGAACACCGCGCCGCCCTGCGGCCGGTCGCCGACCGAGATGGTGCCGCCATGGGCTTCGACGATGGCGGCGGCGATCGACAGGCCGAGCCCCGAATGGCGGCCGAAATCCTCGGTCGCCGGGCGTTCGGAATAGAAACGGCGGAAGACATCGCTGCGGTTGGCCGGCGGCACCCCGGGGCCTTCGTCCTCGACGCGCAACCGGACGCAGCCGGGATCGGCGGCTGCCGATACCAGCACGCGGCCGGGCCGCGGCGAAAAGGTCAGCGCATTGTCGATCAGGTTGCGCAGCACCTGCGCCAGCCGTGCCGCATCGCCCTGCACCGTGGCGGCAGCATCGGCGGCGCGATAGTCGAGCACCAGCCCCGCCGGCAGTCCCGATGTGCGATAGGCATCGACCAGCCCCGCCGCCAGCGCTCCGGCATCGAGCGGCCCGAAGCCGGTCCGCGACAATTCGGCATCGAGGCGGCTGGCATCGGCAATATCGGTGATCAGCCGGTCGAGCCTGGCGACATCGTCGCGAATCACCGCCATCAGGCGGTCGCGCAATGCCGGCTGTTCGACGTGTTCCAGCGTGTCGACAGCGCTGCGCAGCGACGCCAGCGGGTTCTTCAGCTCATGGGCGACATCGGCGGCGAAGGCTTCGGTAGCGTCGATACGCTGGCGCAGCGCGATCGACATGTCGCTCAGCGCCCGGGCCAGCGCGCCGATCTCGTCGCGGCGTTCGGGCAGGCGCGGCACCACCACCTCGCGGCTGCGGCCAAGGCGAACGCGGTGCGCGGCGATGGCGAGCATGCGCAGCGGCCGCACGATGGTGCGCGCCAGCGAAAACGACAGGAACAGCGTCAGCCCGGTGACGCCGAGCAGCAGCCAGAACGATGACAATCGCTCGGCGCGCAGGATGCGCGTCACATCGGCGGCATTGTCGATGATGTGGATGACGCCGCCGCCCGGCACCGCGGCCGCGGCGGACAGGATGAAATCGCCATCGGCCGCCCGGCGCAGGCGCGTGGCAATGCCGCGGCCGGCGCGTGCCATGGCGATTTCGGACCATTGCTGCGCCGTGTCGGGCACTGCTTCGGCATAGGCCGGGATGGCGCGGAACGAGGTGATCGTCTCGATACTGCGGTCGATCCAGCGCGCCGATCGCTGCCTCCAGCTGCTGTCGGCGGCATCGGTGATGACGAAGCGCGGCGTTCCGGCCATCGCCCAATTGTCCGCCGCCAGCCGGCCGTCGTCGCCGTACAGTCGCAGCCGTGCCCCGCGGTTGAAGCGTTTGGCAGCGATGGCCGCAGCGAGGCGCGGTCGCGGCAGGTCGCCGGCAAAGCGGGCGATCGTCGCTGCCTCCCGCGCCAGCCCGAGATTGCGCTCCTGCAGCAGTCGCGCGCGCACGCTGTCGAGATAGAGCAGCATGATCGCCAGCACGATGACGGCGACGATGTTGACCGCGAAGATGCGGGCCCGCAGCGACCGGAAGCCGAGCCAGCGGCGCCATTCCTGCGCGGCGGCGGCGGTGGGCAGCGCCAGCCTAGGCTGCATCGACACGGCGGCACTCCCGCGACGCGCCGGCGCTATGCCTCGTTGAAGCGGTAGCCGACGCCATACAGCGTTTCGATCCCCTTGAAATCATGGTTGACGGCGCGGAATTTCTTGCGCAGCCGCTTGATGTGGCTGTCGATGGTGCGATCGTCGACATAGACGTCGTCCTGATAGGCGGCGTCCATCAACTGGTTGCGCGATTTGACGATGCCGGGGCGAGCGGCGAGCGTTTCGAGGATCATGAATTCGGTGACGGTCAGCGCGACATCGCCGCGGCGGCCGTCGCCGGCATCCCAGCGAACCCGGTGCCGCGCCGGGTCCATGGTCAGCCGGCCACGGACGATGGGGTCCGCAGCCGGGGTATCGGCGTCGCCGGCCACCGGCACCCGGCGATTGGCGGCGCGGCGCAGCACGGCGCGAATCCGCTCGATCAGCAGGCGCTGGCTGAACGGCTTGCCGATGTAATCGTCGGCACCCATGGCAAGGCCGAGCGCTTCGTCGATCTCGGTATCCTTCGATGTCAGGAAGATCACCGGCACGTCGGATTTGTCGCGCAGCCGGCGCAGCACTTCCATTCCGTCCATGCGCGGCATCTTGATGTCGAGAACGACGAGGTCGGGCGGGTTCTCGGTCAGCGCCTTCAGTGCGGTATCGCCATCGGAATAGAGGCGAACGGTGAAACCTTCGGCCTGCAGCGCGATCGAAACCGAAGTCAGGATGTTGCGGTCGTCGTCGACCAGCGCGATGGTCGGGGCGGGCTGCGTCGGAGGCAGGGCGTCGTTCATGCGCCAAGGCTTGTCGCTGCATCGCCGGCGGAACGCAAGCCGGCGCGGCGCCGGCTTCGGAAAAGCCCCCGGCGCCACCTTGCAATCGTTTACCGGACAGTAACGCAGAGGCTTTTGACGAACGCCGGCGGGACCGTTATTGGCGGGGTCAATCGAGGCTGCGGCATCACGACCCGGCCCGCAAATCAAACGTTGTCGGGCAGACTGTCCGCACGGCGATCAGGGAAGGATCCTTCGATGGTTGGCCCAGAAACACTGTCGCCCCCGCGCAGCCGTACCGGCCTCGACGCCCAGGGCTGGTCGACCCCGGCGGCGCAGCACTGGAACCTCGGCACGGCGCCGCTCATCGAAATGGCGGTGCAGCGCGGCGAGGGGCTGCTGTCGAAGCACGGCGCGCTGGTTGTCGAAACCGGCAAGCACACCGGCCGGTCGGCCAACGACAAGTTCATCGTCCGCGATGCGACCACCGACGGCGCCATCTGGTGGGAAAAGAACAAGTCGATCACGCCGGCGCAATTCGCTGCGATCCGGGCCGATTTCCAGGCGGCGCTGGCGGCGAAGGAAACCGTTTTCGTTCAGGACCTGTTCGGCGGGTCGCAGCCCGAATATCGCGTCAACGTTCGCGTCATCACCGAATTCGCCTGGCATTCGCTGTTCATCCGTACCCTGCTGGTTCGCCCCGACATGGCAGCGCTTGCCGATTTCATCCCCGAATACACGATCGTCGATCTGCCGAGCTTCCGCGCCGATCCGGCGCGCCATGGCTGCCGCAGCGAAACGATCGTCGCCGTCGATTTCGAGGGCAAGACGATCCTGATCGGCGGCACCGCCTATGCCGGCGAGATGAAGAAGTCGGTTTTCTCCATCCTCAACTATCTGCTGCCGCTGAAGGGCGTCATGCCGATGCACTGTTCGGCGAACATCGGCCCCCAAGGCGACACCGCGGTGTTCTTCGGCCTGTCCGGCACCGGCAAGACGACGCTTTCCGCCGATGCCAGCCGCACGCTGATCGGCGATGACGAACATGGCTGGTCCGACACTGCGGTCTTCAACTTCGAAGGCGGCTGCTATGCCAAGATGATCCGCCTCAGCGCCGAGGCAGAGCCGGAAATCCACGCCACCACCCGGCGTTTCGGCACGGTGCTCGAAAATGTCGTCATCGATCCGCTGACTCGCGAAATCGACCTCGACGACAACCGCCTCGCCGAAAACAGCCGCGGTTCCTACCCGATCGACTTCATCCCCAACGCCAGCGCCGACAACCTTGGCCCGGTGCCGCAGAACATCATCATGCTGACCGCCGACGCCTTCGGCATCCTGCCGCCGATCGCGCGGCTGACTCCCGACCAGGCGATGTACCATTTCCTGTCGGGCTATACCGCCCGGGTCGCCGGCACCGAAATCGGCGTTACCGAGCCCGATGCGACGTTCAGCACGTGTTTTGGTGCGCCGTTCATGCCGCGCCACCCGTCGGTGTACGGCAATCTGCTGAAGGAACGGATCGCCCGCGGCGGTGTCGATGTCTGGCTGGTCAACACCGGCTGGACCGGCGGCGGCGCCGGCACCGGCGGCACCGGAACCCGGATGCCGATCAAGGTGACGCGCGCGCTGCTCAATGCCGCGCTCGACGGCACATTGAAGACGGCGGACTTCCGGACCGATGAAAATTTCGGCTTTGCCGTCCCGGTCGCGGTGCCGGGGATCGATTCGAAGATTCTCGATCCGCGGCAGACCTGGGCCGACAAGGCCGCCTATGACGCCAAGGCCAAGGCGCTGGTCGGCATGTTCATCGCCAATTTCGCGCAGTTCGCCGATCATGTCGACGCCGGGGTGATGGAAAGCGCTCCCAAGGCGGCTTGAAACGCCCCGAGCGACGCTGGCGAAACTTTCTTGCAGCCAGCGCCGTTGCAGAACAAGGAAACTGCGGCCCATCCACTCGCTGAACGGTTCCGGGGTTGCCGCAAGCGTCATCCTGCAATATCATCCAGCTTGACGCTGGAAGAGCGGCCGAAATCGGGACCCGGGGTGCTGCCATGCCGCACCCCGGCAACCCGCGGGCCGGGTGGCGCACCGTTGGGGAGACGCTGACATGGGCACGGCCGCCGACTTCGATATCGCGCGCGATCTCGCCGCGGTTTCCATCCGTCGCCTCGAGGATGTTCGCCCCGCCGCCGAGGCGTTTCGCGACATCTGCCTGCGCTTTGCCAATCTGAAGGTCGCCGCCTGCGACAACATCGCTTCGAAACAGCCGATGGTTGACCTGGAGGGCAATGTGCTCGCTGCCGATGTCTTCGGCTGGACCGGTGACGACGAACGCTGGTGGGCCGATACCCGGTTGGCGCTGTCGTCGCCATTGCCGCGCGCCTGCCGCTACGAGTCGGAACCGTTCTGGGCAAATGCCGCCGGTTTCCGCACCCGCCAGGCCAATCGCTACCTCGATCAGATCAACCTCGACAATTTCGAAAAGCGCGCGCTGACCCGCGGTGCCATCGTCGTCCCCATCCACCTGCCGTTCGCGCAGATCGGAGTATGCACCTTCAACCGCACCGATCGCGGCATCGATCTTTCGGCGGAATACGAGGAATTCGCCGATATCTTCGGCCTGCTGTCGCAACGTTTCATCGCCGGCTATGCCAAGTCGCACCGCACCCGCCAGTGGCTGCCCGGCGATTGCCAGCTGACCAAGCGCGAGGTCGAATGCCTGCGCTGGGCATCCATCGGCAAGACCGACAAGGAAATCAGCCTGATCCTGGCGCGCAGCCACGCCACCGTGCGCTTCCACATCCAGAATGCCGGCGAAAAGCTCGATGCGGTCAATCGCTCGCAGACGATCTTCAAGGCAGCGCAGCTCGGCTATCTTGGCGCAGCGGCCTGACCGGCCGGCGTTCAGCATCGCGCAACCCGCCGTGCCGCATGCCGGGTCGATGAAGATCAATGCCGCCTTTTTCGCCCTGCCGCTGCTTGGTGCTTCGCCGGCAATCGCCGCACCGATCGATGACGTCGCCGCATCGCTGAAGGCAACCACCAGCCTGTCGGCCGATTTCAGCCAGACCGATCCCGCCGGCGTGGTGCAGACCGGCCGCCTGCTGCTCGCGCGCCCCGGCCGCATCCGCTTCAGCTACACCGATGCCCCCAAGCTGATCGTCGCCGATGGCCGCAAGCTGACCTTCGTCGATTACAAGGTGCGCCAGGTCTCGCAATGGCCGGTCAAATCGACCCCGCTCGGCATCCTGCTGTCGTCGGCGCCCGATCTCGGCAGCGTCGCCCGGGTCAGCGAAAACAGCGATTCCGGCCTGATCGTCGAAGCGCGCGACCCGAAACGGCCGGAGTTCGGATCGCTGCTCATCGGCTTCCGCCACGATCCGTCTGCCCCCGGCCGCCTCGCGCTGGTCGGCTGGACGACGCGCGATGCCCAGGGCGGTACCAGCATCGTCCGGCTGACCAACGTCCGCTACAATGCCGATCTGTCGAAAGCCGATTTCGGCTTCCGCGACCCGCGGCGGGCGGCGTCAAGGTAAAGGTGCCTCCGGCGGCTGGGGCCGTGGGCCCCAGACCCCATTTTGCGGGTTTGCGCCGTTGCTTACGAGCGTCAGCACCAACCCGAACGGAATCTGGGGCCCACGGCCCCAGCCGTTGGAGGCCAGCTTTCTTCCCTCAATTTACCGCGCGCAGCATCTCGCGTGCGGTGATCATCCGCATGATCTGGTTGGTGCCTTCGAGGATCTGGTGGACGCGCAGGTCGCGGAAGATGCGTTCGACGGGGTAATCCATCAGATAGCCATAGCCGCCGTGCAATTGCAGCGCGCGATCGGCGATGGCCATGCCGGTATCGGTGGAAAAGCGCTTGGCCATGGCGGCGAACTGCGTCTTGTCGGGGGCGCCTTCGGATACCTTGGCGGCGGCCTGGTAGAGCAGCGCGCGGGCTGCGGCGAGTTCGGTGGCCATGTCGGCAAGGGTGAATTGTGTCGCCTGGAAATCGCTGATCGCCCGGCCGAATTGCTGGCGCTGGCGGGTATAGGCGATGGCTTCGTCGAGCGCGCGCTGGCCGCCGCCGAGCGAGCAGGCACCGATGTTGAGGCGGCCGCCATCAAGGCCGGCCATGGCGATGGCAAAGCCCTGGCCTTCGGCGCCGATGCGGTTGGCCACCGGCACGCGCACCTCGTCGAAATTGACCTGGGCGGTGGGTTGCGAATGCCAGCCGAGCTTGCGTTCGTTGGCGCCGAACGACACGCCGGGCATGTCCTTTTCGATGGCGAGGCAGGAAATCCCGCGCGGGCCGTCCTCGCCGGTGCGGACCATGGTGATGTAGAGATCGTTGGCGCCGGCGCCGGAGATGAACGCCTTGGTGCCCGTTACGATGTAATCATCGCCGTCGCGCACGGCGCGGGTCTTCAGCGCGGCAGCGTCCGAGCCGGAGCCCGGCTCGGTCAGGCAATAGCTGGCGATCTTGTCCATGCTGACCAGCGCTGGCAGGTAGCGCGCCTTGACCGCGTCGCTGCCGAAGCAATCGATCATCCACGCCGCCATGTTGTGGATGGAAATGAAGGCGCTGGTGGAAGGGCAGCCATAGGCCATGGCTTCCATGATCAGCGCCGCCTCCAGCCGGCCGAGGCCGATGCCGCCGCCCGCCTCGCTGACATAGATGGCGCCGAATCCGAGTTCGGCGGAAGCGCGGATGGTGTCGACCGGGAAGATGTGTTCGGCATCCCAGTGCGCCGCATGCGGGGTGATGCGGGTCGCGGTGAAGCGGCGTGCGACCTCCTGGATGGCGATCTGGTCGTCGGTAAGCGCGAATTGCATGGGATCCGTCCGGCTGCGAACGCCCGTCATAGCGGCTTGCCGGGCCGAGGCGAAGCGCGGCGACCGGCCGCGGGCAACAAAAAAACCCGGCGCGGTCGCCCGCGCCGGGTTCGTTGCAGAATTTGCTATCAGGCGGCCAGAGCGGCGCCGCGACGGCGGCGGGCAGCCGCGCCGACGAGGCCGAAGCCGGCGATCAGCATCGCCCAGGTAGACGGTTCGGGAACACCGACGTTGACGCCATCGACGATGATGCCGTCAAAGGCGAGGCCGCTGTCAAATTCGACGTCCTGGTTGTTGGTGACGCCGAAGGCGAGGCGATAGTTGCCGGCATCGGCGATCGTATAGTCCGCCTTGATCCAGCCGGTGAAGCCGCAACCCTGGCCCCGGCCCTGGAAGCATCGGCCGCTATTGCCACCGAGCTTGTCCCAGACCGGGCCATCGCCGAAAGCGCTGAGCTGGATCGGCGTCGTCGCCGGCGTCAGCGTGGCAAGCAGGCCAGGCAGGCCGAAGCCGGGGACGGTGTCACCCGACGGCGTGGTGCGCGCCGAAAACAGCGTCGCGACGGCCACGCCGGTCGGGGTCTGCAGCTGCGCCCAGGCATAGTCCGAAAAGCCCGAACCATCCGAAGTCACATAGTTGAAGAAGAACGACAGGGACGAACCGGCGTTGGAGGCGAAGATCGCCGTGGTGAACAGCGAACCATCGAATTCGCCGCCGACACCGAGGCTGCCGCCGCCCCCGACGCCGCCATCGGTGGAGACATAGTTGAAGGTGCCGCCGAGCGGCGAGGCGGTGATGTCACCATTGGCCGATCCGGTGCCGAAGTTGCCGACGCTCTGCGCCTGCGCGGCGGTCGAGGTCATGGCGATGGCGAGGGCAAGGCCCGCACCGGCGAGGATGTTCTTGACGTTGGACATGATGATTCCCCTGTTGCGGCTGGACCTGCGTCCGGCCCATGAGGATCGGTGCAAAATATATGCCACTTTGCCCGGTCGTCTGGAATCAGTAAGTTATCCGTAACGAAATCCGGCCAGTGTAAAAATCGCCGACACTTCGGCCGCAGCCGGCGTCCTGCGCTGCCACGATGCTGGCGCCGCGCTGCACTTTGCGGCATCGACGACGCCATGACCGTGCCCGCTGCCCTTGTCGATGAATTGTCCGCGCTCCACGCCGAAGCGGTGGCGGCCCTGCGCCGGTCACTTGGCGACTGGATCGCCGGCGGCTTGCCGCCGACGCGCGAAGCACGCGCCGGCGGCGATTTTGCCTATCCCGAGCTACGCATCGCCTTCGCCGGCGCGCGGCCGGGCGCCCGTCGCCCGGTGCGCGCCTATGCCCGGCTCAACCGCGCCGGCCATTATGCCGCCACCGTCACCCGTCCGGAAATGTTTCGCGATTATCTGGAGGAACAGATCGGGCTGTTGATGGCCGATTATGACGTCAGCGTCACGGTGGGGCGTTCGCGCGCCGAAATCCCCTATCCCTATGTCCTTGATGGCGCCAGCGACCTGCGCCTCGATGCTGCCGCCGCGATCGAACTGGCACGGCATTTCCCGACGACCGAACTTTCGCAGATCGGAGATGAACTCGCCGATGGCCTGTGGAATGAAGCACTGGGCGAAACGCTGCCGCTGGCGCTGTTCGACGGACCCCGCACCGATTTCAGCCTGGCGCGACTGAAACATTATTCCGGCACGCCGGCGGAGGATTTCCAGCATTATATCCTGCTGACCAACTACCACCGCTATGTCGACGAATTCGTGCGCTGGGGGGCCGCCGAGCTCGCCGCCGGCCGCTATGAACGGATGTCGTGCCCCGGCGGCCTTTCGGTGACCGCAGCCGATGCCGATCCGGCGCGGATCACCGACGATCTCGCCTGGCGCCGCCACCAGATGCCGGCGTGGCACCTGACCGCGCCGGGCCGGCGCGGGCTGACGCTGGTCAACATCGGTGTCGGGCCCGCCAATGCCAAGACGATCACCGATCACCTCGCCGTGCTGCGCCCCGAGGCGTGGCTGATGATCGGCCATTGCGGCGGGCTGCGGCCGAGCCAGGCGATCGGCGATTATGTCCTGGCGCACGCCTATCTGCGCGACGACCATGTCCTCGATGATGTGCTGCCGCCGGAAATCCCGATCCCGGCGCTGGCCGAAGTGCAGCAGGCACTGCAGGCGGCGGCGGAATCGGTGACCGGTTCCGCCGGCGAAGCGCTGAAGCCGCGGCTGCGCACCGGCACCGTCGTCACCACCGACGATCGCAACTGGGAATTGCGCTTCAGCCGATCGGCACTGCGCTTCAACCAGTCGCGCGCCGTTGCCATCGACATGGAATCGGCGACGATCGCAGCGCAGGGCTATCGCTTCCGGGTGCCCTACGGCACGTTGCTGTGCGTGTCGGACAAGCCGCTGCACGGCGAGATCAAGCTGCCCGGCCAGGCCAACCGCTTCTACGAAGGCGCGATTTCGGAACATCTGCACATCGGCATCGAAGCGATGCGGCGTCTGCGCGAAACCGGGCACGGCCTGCATTCGCGCAAGCTGCGGGCGTTCGACGAGCCGCCGTTCAGATAGTGGGGCCTCCGGCGGGTGGTTTCCGCCTCCGGCGGGTGGTTTCCGCCTCCGGCGGTCGGAGGGGCCATGGCCCGCAGACCCCATCCTATCCCTTGGCAAGAGACGGCCCGGCGAATTGCGGAAGGTTCAAAACAAAATGGGGTCTGGGGCCTGAGACCCCAGCCGCCGCAGGCCGCCTTTTCTTCCGCGCCTATTGCGAAAGCCCGCGGCCGACATGGCTGCGGCTGCGGCTGTAGCCGAAATAGATCAGCAGGCCGATCGCCACCCAGCCGACGAAGAGCAGCAGCGTGTAGTTCGACAGCGAGAAGAACAGGAAGGCGCAGCCGGCCGCGGCCAGCGGCGCCGTCACCCACACCGCCGGGGTGCGGAACGGCCGGTGGCGCTGCGGATCGCGGACGCGCAGCACGATGACGCCGATCGCCACCATCATGAACGCGAGCAGCGTACCCGAGTTGGAGATATCGGCGAGCGCTTCGACCGGGAAGAACGATGCGAACAGCGCGACGAAAACGCCGGTAACGGCGGTGATGATGTGCGGCGTGCCATAGCGCGGGTGGATGCGCGACAGCACTTCGGGAAGCAGGCCGTCGCGTGCCATCACGAAGAAGATGCGCGTCTGGCCGTACATCAGAGTCAGGATCACCGATGGCAGCGCCAGGCCGGCGGCGATGGCGAGCAGGTTGCCGCCCCAGGCATAACCGATGGCAGTCAGGACATAGGCGAGCGCCTCGCTCGATCGCGCCAGCGGCCCGACCGGGTCGGCACCCACCGATCCGGTCGCGGCGGCAGCGACCAGCATGTAGAGCACCGTCGAGACGCCCAGCGCACCGATCAGCCCGATGGGGATGTTGCGGTTGGGGTTGATGGTTTCCTCGGCCGCGGTGGAGACGGCGTCGAAACCGACGAAGGCGAAGAAGATCGTCGCCGCCGCCGCCGACACGCCGACGGAGATCATCAGCTTGCCGTTGAACGGATCGACGATTTCGTGCGCGAAGAACCCGCGCGGCATGAACGGCGAGAAATTGGCGATATCCATCACCGGCAGTGCCAGGGTCAGGAACATCAGCAGCGCGGCGATCTTGACCATCACCAGCACGGCGTTGAAGCGCGCGCTTTCGCGGGTGCCGACGATCAACAGCGCCGCCATGGCAAGGCCGATGAACATCGCCGGCAGGTTGATGATGCCGGGTTCCTTGTCGAAGGGGCCATGGACGAAGGTGTTCGGGATATCGGCGCCGAGGAAACGTTCCGCCAGCCCGACCATATAGCCCGACCAGCCGACCGAGACGGCGCTGGAGGCGATGGCATATTCGAGGACGAGGGCCCAGCCGACGACCCAGGCGAGGATTTCGCCGAACGTCGCGTAGGTGAAGGTGTAGGCCGACCCGGAAACCGGCACCATCGCGCACAATTCGGCATAGGCGAGCGCGGTCAGGAAGCAGACAAGGCCGGCGATGGCAAAGCTGACCATCATCGCCGGGCCGGCCTTGGTGGCGGCAGTGGCGGTCAGCACGAAAATGCCGGTGCCGATGGTGCCGCCGATGCCGAGCATGGTGAGCTGGAAGGCGCCGAGCGATCGGGTCAGAGATTTCTTCTCCGCCGTCGCCAGAATCGATTCGAGCGACTTGATGCGCCAGTTGACCAAGATATTCCCCTTCCGGGCTGAACCCGTGTTTCAAAGTTGCTAGCATCGTGCGCGACGCCCGGCAAACCGGTCAAGTATGTCGCGTATCGGCAATGTCGTTGCGCGTCTTGTTCCGGCCGGGGGTGGCGGCGACGCAACGGCTCGGCTAGATGCGCGGCATGTCGTCGCCGCTTTCCGAGGCAGAACAGCGCCTGCTTGCCCGAATATCGGGCAGCCGCGACGCAATGCTCGGCCATGTCATCGAATGGTCGGCGATCAATTCGGGCAGCCGCAACCTGCCCGGGCTGGCGGCCATGGCCGGTTCGCTGCGCGCCGCGGTGCGCAGTCTGGGCGGGCATATGGCGATGGTCGATGCCGAACCGGTGACCGCCATCGATGCCGGCGGCCGCGAAATTTCACTCCCCCATGGCCGCAACCTGCATGTCGTGATGCGGCCGCATGCGCCGGTGCGCGTGTTGCTGACCGGGCACATGGACACGGTCTTCGGCCCCGAACATTCCTTCCAGGCCTGCCGCTGGCTCGACGAGGATACGATCAACGGCCCCGGCGTCGCCGACATGAAGGGCGGCATCGCGGTGATGTTCGCAGCGCTGGGAGCCTTCGAGGCTTCGGAATTCGCCGCCCGGCTCGGCTGGGAAATCGTCATCAACAGCGACGAGGAAGTGTCCTCGCCGGGATCGACGCCGCTGCTGGCGGCAGCGGCGGCGCGTTGCCACCTGGGCCTGACCTTCGAACCGGCGCTGCCCGATGGCACGCTGGCCGGCGCGCGCAAGGGTTCGGGAAATTTTTCGGCCAGCGTCCGCGGCCGCGCGGCGCACGCCGGGCGCGAGCCGGAAAAGGGCCGCAATGCGCTGCTTGCTGCCGCCGATCTGGCATTGCGGCTGAAGGCGCTGACCGCCGACGACCTGAGCGTCAACCCGGCGCGCATCGACGGTGGCGGCCCGAACAACATCGTTCCCGACCAGGCGGTGCTGCGCTGGAACATGCGGCCGTCGACACCGGCGGCCGAGGCGCGCGCCACCGCGGCGATCGCCGCGCTGGTTGCCGAAGTCGCCGCCGCTCATGATTGCGCAATCCATGTCCATGGCGGCTTTGCACGGCCGCCCAAGCCGCTCGATGCGAACCAGCAGCGGCTGTTCGACCTGGTCCGCGCCTGTGGCAGCGACCTTGGCCTCGCCATCGGCTGGCGCGACACCGGCGGGGTCTGCGATGGCAACAATCTTGCCGCCACCGGGCTGGCCGTCGTCGACACCATGGGCGCCCGCGGCGGTGCCATCCATTCGGCGGACGAGTTCCTTTGCGTCGACAGCCTGGAGGAACGCGCCGGGCTGGTGGCGCTGGTGCTGGCGCGCGTCGCAACGCAGGGGTGGGTGCGATGAGCTGGCACATCCGCGCGGCGCGTGGGAGCGATGTTCCGGCGTTGCTCGAGCTTTCCAGCCTGACCGGCGGCGGCTTCACCAACCTGCCGCACGATGAAAAGGCGCTCGCCGAGCGCCTCGCCTGGTCCGACGAAAGCTATGCGCGGGCCGAGGAAACACCGCACGACGAGCTTTACATCCTGCTGCTCGAACAAATCGGAAGCCGCAAGATCGGCGGCTGCGCCATGGTGTTCAGCCGCATCGGCGCAGAATGGCCGTTCTACAGCTACAAGATCGGCACGCTCAGCCAGACCTCGCGCGAGCTTGGCCGCACCTTTGCGCTGCCGTTCCTCAGCCTCGTCACCGATCACGACGGCGCCAGCGAAGTCGGCGGGCTGTTCCTGCACCCGGATCTGCGCACCGGCGGCCTCGGCCGGCTGCTCGCTCGCTCGCGCTATCTGCTCATCGCCCAGCACCGTGCGCGCTTCGGCGACCGGATGCTCGCCGAACTGCGCGGCGTTCTCGACGACGACGGCAATTCGCCGTTCTGGGATGCGCTCGGCCGGCGGTTTTTCGGGATGAGCTTTCCGCAGGCCGACAGTTTCAACGCCATCAACGGCAGCCAGTTCATCGCCGACCTGATGCCCAGGCACCCGATCTACACGGCGCTGCTGAGTGACGAAGCCCGCGCCGTCATCGGCCAGCCGCACCCCAAGGGCCGCGCCGCGCTGGCGATGCTGGAGGCGGAAGGCTTTGTGTATGACAATTATGTCGATATCTTCGATGGCGGCCCGACGGTGACGGCGCGCACCGATCAGTTGAAAACGGTGCGCGAGGCGCAGGCCGCGCGCATCACCCGCGCCTGCCGGCCCGGCGAGATCGGCGCGCGCAGCATCATTGCCAGCGGCCGGCTGTCCGGCTTCCAGGCGTGGATCGGCCATGTCGCCAGCGATGCCGATGGCCTTGCCGTGCACGAGGCCGACGCCATGGGACTGACCATCGGAGACGAAATCCGCCATGTCGCCATCTGAAACGACACAGTTTCGTTCGGTCGACCCCTGCACCGGCGCGGTGATCTGGCAGGGCGATGCCGGCGATGCCGGCGCTGCGGTCGCTGCGGCCCGGGCGGCACTGCCCGGCTGGGCGAGCGCCGGCCTTGATGACCGCATCGCCGTCGCGCGCGCCTTCCAGGCGGTCGTGCGGGATCGCGGCGAAGCCTTCGCTCGGCTGATCGCCACCGAAACCGGCAAGCCACTGTGGGAAACCCGCACCGAAGTCGCCAGCGTCGCCGCCAAGGTCGATATCTCGATCACCGCCCAGGCGGAACGCGCCGGCAGCCGGATGGGGGCGGTTGGCGGCGTCCGCCAGGCGCTGCGCCACAAGCCGCACGGCGTGCTGGCGGTGCTGGGGCCGTATAACTTTCCGGCGCATCTGCCCAATGGCCATATCGTTCCGGCGCTGCTGGCCGGCAACACCATCGTCTTCAAGCCATCGGAACTGACCCCGGCGGTCGCCG